>CANIAI010000001.1 GCA_947465275.1 Acidobacteriota bacterium
CCAGCTCCCATCCGAAGCCCCAGCGCAGGGCGCGGTCCACGTCGTCGATCGACGGGGCGATGTGCGGGGCCACGCGTGCGGCGTAGACCAGTGCGGGTGTCAGCGCCGACCGCAGCAGCCCACCCGTCGCGCTGCTGCTCGCGAACAGCCGCCGCACGCGGGCCGCGGTCGCGTCCGGCAGGTTCCCGGACGTGGCATCGCCGGGCGTCGTCCGGCCGCGGTAATCCAGCGTCCTGATGTCCAGCACCCGGATGACGCTCGACCCGTCCGTGGCGGTCTCCCGTCGATAGAAGCCCTGCCCCGCCTTCTCGCCCGTGAGCCCGTGCTCGAGCATCGCCTCGACGAACGGCGGCAGCGTGAACCAGCGCCGCGCGACTGGCTCGTCGAGCCGCGCCTGCAGGTCGCGGATGACGCGCGCCGCGACGTCCAGCCCCGCGAGGTCGAGCGTCCGGAAGGTCGCGCTCTTCGGACGTCCGAGGAGCGGTCCGGTCAGCGCGTCGACCTCCTCGATCGTGCACGTCCCGTCCTGCACGAGCCGCAGCAGCGGCATCAGCGAGAAGAGCGCGAGGTGGTTGCCGATGAAACCGGGGGTGTCACGGGCGACCACGACGCCCTTGCCGAGTCGGACCTCGGCGAACCGGGCGAGTGCGCGCACCAGGTTGGGATCGGTCCCGGGCCCCGGGACGAGTTCCAGCAACTGCAGGTACCGCGGCGGGTTGAAGAAGTGGGTGCCGAGAAAGCGCTGCCGCCGGGTCGCCGGCAGCCCCTCCGCCAGCCCCTCGATCGAGAGCGCCGAGGTGTTGGTGCTGATGACCGCCTCATCGGACGCCACGGCGGCCACCTTGGCGAGGAGTCCGCGCTTCACGGCCGGGTCCTCGACGATCGCCTCGATGATCCAGTCGCACGCCGCGATGGCGGCCAGGTGTGTCTCGAAGCTGCCGGTGCTGATGAGTGCCGCTGTGTCAGGCGTGAAGAAGGGGTCCGGCTTCAGCGCCCGGGCGCGGGCGAGGCCCTGCCGCGCCGCGTCCACCGTCACGTCGAGCAGCAGCACCGGGAGCCCGGCGTTCGCGAGGTGCGCCGCGATCTGCGCCCCCATCGTGCCGGCGCCGAGCACGGCGGTCGTGCGGATCCGGATCATGCGGAGGCGTTCCCCTCGGGGACCCGGGTCAGGGGACGGGTGAGGCAGGTCGGCCCGCCGGACCCCTTGACGCTGATCTCGGCGCCCTCGTATTCGAGGACCTCGAACCCGGCCGCGTCGAGCGCGGCGCGCGTGGCCGGGTTGCCCCGCAGGGCCAGCACGCGCCGGTCGCCGAGCGCCAGGACGTTCGTCCCCATCGAGTCGTACTCCGAGGCGTCCACCTCGATGAGCCGCCACTGCTGCTCGAGCAGCCACGAGCGGAACGTGGCCGGCAGCAGCGGCGAGTACACGACCGCGACCCTGGGCGCGACGGGACTCAGCAGCGACATCAGGTGCAGCACGTCGCCCGGGCCGCGCCAGTGGGGCAGCGGCACGGTGATGACCTCGATGCCCTGCGGCGCGAGAAGGGCCCGGAGCTGACGAATACCCTCAGGGTTCGTGCGATAGCCTTCCCCCACGGCGAGCGTCCGCGAGTCGAGCCAGGTGGCGTCGCCCCCTTCGAGCCGGCCAGGCGGCTGAATGGTCCCGAGAATCGGGAGCCCCAGGCTTTCCAGCGCATCCTGCTGGGCGGACGGCTCTCCGGCACGCAGCACCTTGCCCATCTGGCAGAGCACGATGCCGGCATCGGTCGGGATGCTCGCATCGCGCACGTAGATCGAGTCGAGGCCGGTGCGCCCGTCAGGCGCGAGCAGGTCGACCGTGACGCCGGCCGTCCGCAGCAATTGCACGAGCTGGTCGAACTCGTCGCCCGCCCGGCCCAGGTCTGGTGGCGCCGTGAAGCCGAGCTCGCGCCACTGGGCGGCGATGGCGGCGGCACTCCGGAACGCCTCACGCGGGTGCTTCATCAGCACCCGCACCAGGGTTCCCGTGTCGCCCTGCGCGGAGGGCATGGCGGCAGGCGTCGCGGTCATCTCACGTCCACCGCGTCAGGATCGACTCGCGATCGAACAGCACCACGGCCAGCCGCATCAGCCCGACGTTGAAGAGACCGAGCCCCAGCGCGATCCAGGCCAGCACCCCCGCCGTGAGCTGCACGCCGCCCATGAGCTGCGCCACCATGAGTCCGCTGAGCGGCAGGATGATCAGCGCGCCGATCTGCTGGGCGCTTCGGGCGTCGTTCACGCGTGACGACACGCAGACCGCGAGCTGCAGCGCGGCGAGCGTGGCCAGCGGGGCGAGGACGAACATCGTCGCGAGCGAGCGCGGCAGCAGCAGCACCGTCCAGACGCCGGGGAGCGCGAGCATGACGATCAACGCCAGGTACACCAGGTAGCAGCCGACCGCGAGCACCAGCGACGGGAGGAACGCCCCGAGCACCTTCGCGGCGATCAGCTCGACCGTGCTGATCGGGGTCGCGAGCAGCGGCTCCAGGGTCCGCGCCTGCTTCTCGCCGATGACCGCGTAGGCGGCGACCGACATCGCGGCCGTGATCGGCGTGAAGGCGAGCAGCACCAGGAACTGCTGGAAGAGCCACGCCTGGATCGCCGCCTCGGGTTCGAGCGCCGTGGTGATCGGCTGCGCCCGGTAGAGTTCGAGCGCGACGCGGAAGTCGATCGAGTCCGAGAGCCGCTCACCCGAGAGCGCCGGGACGAGCACGGCGACGAAGAACGGCAGCAGCAGCGAGAAGGCGCCGCTGATGAGGGCCGGCATGAAGAGCGACCGGTTACCGCGGATGTCGACCAGCTCCTTCCGCAGGAGCGCCAGGATGCGCGTCATGCCGGTGCGCCCTCCTCCAGCAGCCGCAGGTACACCTGTTCGAGCGACGCCTCTTCCGGCAGGACGGCCTGGATGCGGGCGCCTGCCCCGACGAGGCGGACCACGAGCTCGGGGGCGCGCAGGGTCGCGTCATCCACGGCGAGTGACAGCCGATTGTCCTCCGCGAGGCGTTCGAGAATCCCCGGTCCCTCCGCAGCGGCCACCCACGCGTCGGCCGGACCGTCGAACACGACGCGGATGCGGGCGCCGAAGAGCCGTGCCCGCAGGGCGGCCGGCGTGCCGAGCGCCACGACCGTCCGCCTGAGGACCGCGACCCGGTCGGCGATCCGTTCGACCTCGTCGAGGTTGTGGGTCGAGAGCAGCACGGCGCGCCCCTGCTCCCGCAGGCGCAGCACGAGCCCACGCAGGTCTCGCGCGCTCTCGGGGTCGAGCCCTGACGTCGGCTCGTCGAGCAGCACCACCTGCGGCTCGTGCAGCAGTGTGCGGGCAAGCGCCACGCGCTGCTTGAGTCCCTTCGACAGCTGCGCGGCGGCGTCGCCCGCGCGGTCGCGGATGCCGAACAGGTCGAGCGTGGCGTCCACGGCTCTGGCAGGACGGTCGAGGCCATGCAGCTCGGCGTACACCATGAGGTTCTGCCGTACCGTGAGGCGGTCCCAGAGGCCTGGCGCCTCGGTGAGGAAGCCGATCCGGCCGCGCAGCCGGGGCGCGCTCGCGCGGGTCATCGACTCGCCGCCGATCATCACGGTGCCGCTGGTCGGCTCGATCAGCCCCGCCAGCATGCGCAGGGTCGTCGTCTTCCCCGCGCCGTTCGGGCCGAGCAGCGCGAAGATCTCGCCCGCCTCGAGGGTCAGCGACGCGTCGTCCACGGCGACACGCTCACCGAAGCGTCGGGTGAGTCGCGTGGCGGTCAGTGCGGCTCGCATGCGGGCGGTGTCACGCGTCAGGATCGAACTCGTAGCAGCCCGGGGTGACGAGCAGCCGCCCGTTGCCGGCGAACGCGAGGCTCGACGGCAGGAAGACGCCGGTGGACGAGAACTGCACCGTCCGCACCTTGTCACCGCTCGCATCGTAGACGTAGGTGTAGGGCACCGAGAACGCGATCCACAGCCGGCTCTGCGCGTCGACCGCCGCCGCCCTGACGGTGGGGGCCACGTACGGGATCTCGCGATCTTCCACGCGGCGGGTCGGCCACCGGTTCGGCAGCGCCGCGACCCAGCTGTCGAGCTCGGTGCCTTCGATGTGACGCTCGTAGACCAGGGTGCCCGTCGCGTCGTACTTGCGGAACATCGGGCGTCCAGCCAGGAACACGTAGTAGAAGCCGCCGGCAGGGTCGACGAGCGGCAGGCCGGCATTGAGCGCCATGTGCAGCGGCCGGTCCTGCTCGAAGCCTGTCTCGCGCAGCACCCCGATGCCGCGAAGCGGCGTGCCGGCGCGCGAGTATTCGGTGAAGAGCGCCCCGGTCTCGGGTTCGCTCATCAACAGCGTGCCCCGGCTGGTGAGCTGCAGCGACGCGACGCCGTTCAGTACCAGGTTGCCGACGGTGATGCTCGACGTCACGCGGCCGGGCAGGAAGAAGCCGTTGGTCCGCAGGCCGGCCGGGCCGAAGATCTGGATGCGTTCCTGTCCGCGGGGGGCGTCCGCGATGACGAAGTCGCCGGTGGGCGACACGTCGAACCCGCGCGGCTGGATGATGCGCCCCATCTCGGGGCCGATCTCGACCAGCTTGCGCGAGGTGACGCGGTCGGCGTCGATCGTGTAGACGGCGTGGGCGCGACGGTCGAAGACGTAGTACGGCCCGCCCGGGGGCCGCTGGAAGCCAATCGGCTCCTCGAAGAGTCCGGTGACGTGCGGCGGAAGCGCGGCAACCGGCCTGAGGACGTCGACGCGCAGCGCGGCGCGCATCGCACGGGCACCAGGCACGAGCAGCGCGCAGGCGACCGCGACCGTGGCGAGCGCAAGGCCTGGTCGGGTCACGGCGGTCCTCCGGATCAGTACGCGGCGACCTTGCGGATGGCGTTCAGGACGTGCTGGGAGCCCGGCAGGATGACTTCCTCGAGCACCGGCGCATAGGCCACCGGCGTGTCGAGCGCGCCCACGCGCGTCACCGGCGCGTCGAGTTCGTGGAAGAGGTCCTGCGCGATGCGGGCGGCGATCTCGCCACCGAAGCCGGCGGTCACCTGGTCTTCGTGGGCGATGACCACGCGGTTCGTCTTGCGGGTGTAGGCCGCGATCGTCTCCCAGTCGTAGGGGATGATCGTCCGCAGGTCGACGACGGCCACGCTGATGCCCGCCTTCTCGGCCTGCTGCGCGGCGAGCAGCGAGCGCTGCACGAGCGCGCCCCACGTGAACACCACCACCTGGTGCCCGTCGCGCACGACGTGCGCCTTGCCGAACGGGATCGTGTAGTCGGGCCCGGGGTAGCGTCCCTTGTTGTACGTCTGCCGGTAGAGGTGCTTGTGCTCGAGGAACAGCACCGGGTCGTCGCACCGGATCGCGGTGCGCAGCAGCCCGGCCGCGTCCTGCGCGTTCGACGGGAAGACGATGCGGATGCCCGGGCAGTGCGCGAAGATCGAGACGCCCGACTGGCTGTGGTACGGCGCGCCGCCCCGCAGGTAGCCGCCGATCGGCACGCGAATCACCATCGGGCACGACCACTGGTTCGCCGACCGATAGCGCATCATCGCCATCTCGTCGCGCATCTGCATGAAGGCCGGCCAGATGTAGTCGAAGAACTGAATCTCGACGACCGGCTTCAGCCCGCGCAGCGCCATGCCGATGCCGCGCCCGACGATGTTCGCCTCGGCGAGCGGCGAGTTGAAGACGCGGGTGCCGCCGAATCGCCGCTGCAGCCCGTGCGTCACCTTGAAGACGCCACCCTTGCCGGCGACCTGGCTCAGGATCTCCTCGCGGCTGGCGTCGGCGACATCCTCGCCGAACATGATGATGCGCGGGTTGCGCGTCATCTCGTCGCGCAGCGTGGTGTTGATCGCCGCCACCATCGTCTCAGGCGACCCGACGGGGGCGGGCTCGGCCTTGAACGCGTCCGACGTCGGGTCGACGTCGGGCGAGAAGACGTAGAGCGTCGCCGTCTCCGGATCCGGCTTCGGCGCCTTGACCGCCGCGTCGGCAGCCGCGGTGACCTCACGGTCGATCACGGCGGCCAGCTCGGAGAGTTCCTCCGCGGTCGCCAGGCCGTCATCGAGCAGCAGCGCGCGCATCCGGGTGAGCGGGTCGCGCCGCGCCTCGGCTTCTCGCTCCGCCGGCGTCTTGTAGAGCTTCTCGTCGTCCGACAGCGAGTGCGAGTAGGGACGGGTCACGTGCGCGTGCACCAGCGCCGGGCCCTTCCGGGCACGCGCGTGGGCGACCGCATCGCGCATGGTCCGATGGCTGTCGATGTAGTCGGTGCCATCGCAGCGGAACACGGTCAGGCCGGGGATGTGCTCGACGATACGGGAAATGTCGCCGCCCGGCGTCTGCGCCTCGACCGGCACCGAGATCGCGTACCCGTTGTCCTCGACGAGATAGACGACCGGCACCTTGCGGTTGCAGGCGGTGTTCAGCGACTCCCAGAACTCGCCTTCGCTGGTCGCCCCGTCGCCGACCGAGATGTAGGTGACCTCGTCGTCGTGCACCGCCGTGGCGGCGTCGGCGAGCTGCGGAATCCGCTTGTAGAGGTCGGACGCCTCGGCGCAGCCGATCGCGTGGAGCGCCTGCGTGCCGGTGGCGCTGCTCTGCGACGGGATGTTGAACTTCGTGCTCGTCCAGTGCGAGGGCATCTGCCGGCCGGCGGACGCCGGATCGTCCTTCGACCCGACCGAGGCGAGCAGCATGTCGAGCGCCGTCACACCGAGCGTGAGGCACAGGGCACGGTCGCGATAGTAGGGGAAGAACCAGTCGTAGCCCGGACGGAGGTTCTTCCCGGCCGCCACGAGGATCGCCTCGTGTCCGGCCCCGCTGATCTGGAAGAACGCCTGGCTCTGGTTCTTGAGCTGGATCTCCTTGTCGTCGACACGCCGCGACAGGAGCATCAGCCGGTACGCCTCGACGAGGTCGTCGCGGGTCAGGCCGTGATAGTCGCGCGTCGACGCCGCGTTCGTTGCCGATACGGCGCCGCGCGTCCCGCTGCCTGTGGCCAGGGTCGACCCGTTCATGACCGAAAAATTATGGCACAATCACGACCGGTCGGCCGTTCGCCGGCACCCCTGCCCACCCCTGCCCTGACATGCCCGTACATCTGCACCGCTGGGACGAAATCGCGCTCGACAAGGTGACCGAGATGGTGTCCCGGAAGGTGGTCAGCGGGGATCGCCAGATGCTCGCGCAGCTGTACCTCAAGCGGGGCGCGATCGTGCCGCTCCACAGCCACCCGAGCGAGCAGATGACCTTCGTCCTGCAGGGTGCCCTGAAGTTCCTCGTCGAGGGGGAAGAGACCGTCGTGCGGGAGGGAGAGGTGCTGCACATCCCCGCTGGCGTGCCGCATCAGTCGGAGGCACTCGAGGACACGTTCGAACTCGACATGTTCAGTCCCCCACGCGAGGACTGGCTCGAGACTGCCGACCCGCCCAGCTGACCCGTCGCGCCGGCACCGGGTCGGAGCCGGGGGCAGCCCCCTGCGGATTAGTGGACCCGGCGATCGATGTCGTCGGCCCGGCCGCCCGGGTAGACGTCGAAGCGCCGGCGCATCCGGTTGATGCGCCACTTCAGGTACCGGTACTTGATCTCGGAGATCAGGTGCACCCGTCCGCCCTTCAGGTACAGGTAGCCCGCCGCGATCCCCCCGAGGTGCGCCACGTGCGCGACGCCGCCCGACCCCTGAGCCGCCGACATGAGGGCGATGCCCCCCATGATCAGGACGAAGTAGCGCACCTGGATCGGGAAGAGGCCCCAGAACAGCAGCTCCCGTCGCGGGAAATAGATCGCGTAGGCCAGCAGCAGCCCATAGACGGCACCCGACGCGCCGATCGTCTGGGCGTAGTACATCTGCGCCAGCGGAGCCACCGGCACGAGCGACGCGAGCAGCTGGGTGAGACCGGCACCAATCCCTGAGACGAAGTAGAACTTCGCGAAGTACCGGCTGCCCCACATCCGCTCCAGCTCGACGCCGAACATCCAGAGCGTCAGCATGTTGAACAGGATGTGAAACACCGACCCGTGCAGGAACATGTACGTCGCGAGCTGCCAGATACGCAACCCGCCGAACACCTGCGCCGGAACGAGCCCGAGGTAGAGATCGACCTGCGCCACCAGCTGCTGCAGGACGAACAGCGTGACGTTCGCGATCAACAGCGCCTTCACGACCGGGGTCACCGGTCCGGGCCCGAAGCTGTACCCGCCGAAGCTGGAAGTCGATCGGTAGCGCGAGCGCATGGGATCCACAGTCTGTTACAACGTCACCGGGAGAGCAACTTTCATGCCCCGGTCGGGCTTACCGTCGCGCTTTTCCGAGCCTGCGCGTGACCATCGCGAGAGCCTCGTGGAACTCGCGGATGCGCAGCAGGTACGCCGCGATGGCCAGGGCGGCCACGGCGGCGCCAATCGCGCCTGACAGCCTGATCGCCTGCAGCACGAATCGGCCCCCGGGCAGCAGGCTGGAGAGCAGTCCTTCCGTCGCCACCGCGGTCACCCCCATGATGGCCGAGGCGAGCGCGACCCGCAGGAACGTGCCGATGACGCGGGCGTCGTCGAGTCCGTCGAGCTGGCGTCGCAGCAGCACCAGCAGCACCGACGCGTTGAAGAGCGCCGCGAGCGAGGTGCCGAGCGCGAGGCCGCGGTAGCCGAGCAGCCGCACCAGCGTGACGTTCAGCACGACGTTCGCGACCACGGTGGCGATGCTCACCTGCACCGGCGTCCGGTTGCGCCCCAGGGCGTAAAAAGTCGGTGAGGCGATGCGGACCACCGAATAGCCGAGCAGTCCGAACGCGTAGTAGTTGAGCGCCGCCGCGGTCGCGATGGTGTCGGCCGCGGTGAAGCGCCCGCGCTCGAAGATGATGCGGACGATCGGCGTGGAGAGGACGACGAGGCCGACCGTCGCCGGCACGTTCAGCATCATCATCAGCGACAGGCCGTCGGCGACGGTCGTGCGGACGCCGGCCAGGTCGCGGTCGGCCGCGCGCCGCGACACCGCCGGCAGCGTCGCGGTCGCGATCGAGACGCCGAACAGCCCGATTGGCAGGTACATCAGCCGGAACGCCAGGTTCAGCCACGACACCGCGCCGGTGCCCTGGCCGGTCGCGAGCACGGTGTTCACGAAGACGTTGACCTGCGTCGCGGCGAGGCCGATCGTCCCCGGACCCATCAGCACCAGCACCCGGCGCAGGCCGGGGTCGCGCCAGTCGAGCACCGGGCGCCACGCGAACCCCTCACGCCGCAGCAGCGGCCACTGCACCGCGAGTTGCGCCGCGCCGCCGACCAGCGTGCCGATCGCGATCGCGGCAATGGGCGGCAGGCCGAGACGCGGCATCAGCGGCACCAGCGTCACCGCGCAGACGATTGTCGCGACGTTGAACATCGCGGGGGAGAGCGCCGGGACGAAGAACTGGTGCAGCGAGTTGAGCATCCCCATCACCGCCGCGGCGACCGCGACGAAGGTGAGGAACGGCAGCATGATGCGCGTCAGCTGCGTCGTGAGCGCCAGCTTCCCCGGGACGTCGGCGTACTCCGACGCGAAGGCGCCGACCAGCGGCGTGGCGAACAGGATCCCGAGCAGCACGAGGACGCCCGTGATCACCAGCAGCGCGTTGATGACGTTGTTGCCCAGGCGCCATGCGGCGGGGCGCCCTTCGTTCGCGAGATGGCGGGTGAAGGTCGGGACGAAGGCCGAGCTCATCGCGCCTTCGGCGAAGAGGTCGCGCACCAGGTTCGGGATGCGGAACGCCACGTTGTAGGCGTCCATCGCATTGCCCGCCCCGAACATCGCGGCAAGCACCTGCTCGCGCACGACGCCGAGCACCCGGCTCGTCATCGTCGCCGCGCCGGCCGAGGCGGCCGAGCGCGCGAGTGACGGCGAGGCTGGGGGGGCCGGTGGATCCGGAGCGGGAGGAGCCTGGCTCACCGGCTGGCGCGCCCTAGGAGGCGCCGAGGCGCCGACGCACCACTTCGTTGATCGTCCGCCCGTCGGCCGACTTGCCGGCCAGCTTCGGCGGCACGGCCTTCATGACCTTGCCCATGTCCTTGACGGTCGTGGCGCCGGTCTCGGCGATCGCCTCGGCCACGGCGGCCTCGATCTCCTCCGCGGATGCGGCTGGCGGCAGGTAGCGTTCCAGCACCGTGATCTCGGCCGACTCACGCTCCACGAGGTCGGTGCGCCCGGCCTTCGAGAACTGGTCGATCGAGTCGCGCCGCTGCTTGACGAGCGAGGCGACGACCTGCAGCACCTCGGCGTCGTCGAGGTCGTGCCCCTTCTCGATGCCCCGGGTGGTGATGGCGCTCTTCAGCATGCGGAGCGCCGACAGGCGCACCTGTTCGCGGGCCTTCATCGCCACGGTGATGTCGGCGTTGACCGTCTCGGTCAGTGTCATGGTCCCTCAGTGTCTGCTTCGGAAGAGTCTGCGTCGGAGCGTTCCGTCAGTGGTCCTGATCCGAGTCGCCGAGCGTGACGTGCCAGCGGCTCGTGTCGTCGTAGAACCCGCCCGGCACCTGGACGGCGTTCACCTTCACCCCGACTTCCAGCGTCGACTTCACGACGAAGTAGCCGTTCTTCCGGAGGATGCGCCGGAACGCCGCGTTCAGCACGTAAGCCCGCACCTTGTCGGAGTCTTCGGCGCGCGCCACCCGATCGACCCAGCGCAGCAGCGTCTTCACGCCCGACACGTCGTCGGGGTCGGCCAGCAGGTCGACCAGCATCGTGACACGCCCGAGCGGTTCGTGCCGGTGACGGTAGACGGCGTAGCCGTGCGTCTCGCCGTTGCGCTTCAGCGCCACCACCGAGTAGCGGACGTGCGGCGGCTCGAAGTAGCGCCAGTTCAGGTAGGCCGCATCGCGGCGGACCGCGAGATCGAACTTCGGCGCGAGCCGTTCCCAGAGCGCGGTGAACGAGGCGTCGAAGCGGCGGATCGGCTCACACTCGGCGCGCAGCGGCCGCGAGCGCGACACGATCTGGATGACCGGGGACGTGACAGCGGACAGCAGCCGGTTGACGACGAGCGGCAGGCTCGGCACCCGGACGGCCCGCCGCGTCAGCGGCTTCACGACGCAGGGAACGATGTTCGGCTCGGGCCAGTGCAGCCGCTCGAGCATCTGGCGCGAGTCGCCCGACACGCCCAGCGTGAGCACCGCTCCGCTGTTCCGGTCCCAGGCGCGGACGAGCGCTTCGCCAAGCCCCTGGCGCTCCCGTTCGGGGGCCACCTTGGCGTCGGTCCCCCACGCCGCCTCGACCTCGAGCCCCTTGACCGAGAGCCGCACGGGCAGCGTCGGGTAGTGGCCGATGACGGTCGGACCCTCTCGCGCGACCCAGATGCCGGGCTGGCCGGTGGCGTTGTACGGATTCCGGCGATGCTGCCACTCCCAGCGGAGGCGGCTCGCCTCGGCGGCATCGGCGCCGTGGGTCCGCCGGTACAGCGTGTCGACGCCGCGGCGGTCTTCGGGTCTGAAGCGATCGATTTCGGACATGTCTGGACACCGCCACGCGGGCCGCGCGGTCGTGACTATTCTATCGGCACTTGGCGCGGCCGTCCGGCAGGAGTCCGCGACAGGCGCCGCCCGTCAGTCCTGCAGCGGACGAACGACCTGTCCTGTGGGCTGCTGCGGCGGGGGCACCGGTGTCACGACGCCGGGTTGCGCGCCAGACCCGCTGGGCACCCCGAACGGATTGGTGGGTGACGTCGTCACCGGCGCCGGGGCCTGGCCGCCCTGCTGCACGCCGGTCTGTGAACCCGAACGGAACCCGGGCTGCGTCAGCGGCTGCGGGGTCACCCCCGGCTGCTGCGGGACGAACCCGGGCTGCTGCGGACCGAAGCCGGGCTGGGGCACGTCGGTGATCGGTTCTTCCTCGGGATCATCCGGCAGCGGCGCGATTGATGGCTGCGGCGGTCGGAACGCGTTGCCGGCGGGCGTCGCCTGCGCCGGGATGAACCGCGGGGCGGCGCTCGTCGGCAGGATCAGGATGCGGTTGAACGTCGAGCTCGGGTTGCCGGCCGGCGGCCGCAGTGCGAGCACGTATCCCGCGACATTGCGCAGCAGGATGTCGAGCGCCTGCCGTTCCGACACGTTCTCGAGGTCGAGCGTGACCGGCGCGCCGCCGACCCGTTCGGCGTTCACCACGCGCGTATCGCCCACCCGCGCCCACTCGGCGAGGATGGCGCGGACCGGCACGTTCTGGGCGTGCAGCGTCACCCGTCCGTCGTGGAACTGGAGCGAGAGCGGCTGCTGGGCCGCGGCCGGGCGTGCTGCCGCGAGGGCAACCACGAGCACGAACAGGAACCGGCGCATCTGCGGCATGTCTTCTCCTTCGGCCCGGCGGAACCTGGGCTGTAGGGCACAGAGCCCAACGTGGGGGGACGTCCGAGTATACGACCCGGATGGCGCGGTCGCCATGCCGCCCGCCCGGCGCCTAGCTGGTCCGCATGTGATCGATGACGCGGGTGATGATCTCGTCCAGCGCCAGGCTCGGCTCGTAGCCGACGAAGTTCCGAATCTTCGTGATGTCGGGCACGCGGCGCGGCATGTCCTCGAACCCCGCCTCGTACGCCTGGTCGTACGGGATGAACTGAATCTCGGACGAGCTGCCGGTCATCGCCTTCACCTTGCGCGCGAGCTCGGCGATGGACACCTCACCGGTGTTGCCGATGTTGAAGACCTCGCCCACGGCGCGGGGCTCCGCCAGCAGCCGCACGAGGCCCTCGACGACGTCGCCCACGTAGGTGAAGCTGCGCGACTGGGTGCCGTCGCCGAACACGGTAATCGGCTGGCCGGCCAGCGCCTGCCGCACGAAGGTCGGGAGCACCATGCCGTACTGACCCGTCTGCCGGGGGCCGACGGTGTTGAAGAGCCGCACGACGATCACGGGGAGCTTCCGCTCCTTCCAGTAGGCGAGCGCGAGAAATTCGTCGATCAGCTTGCTGCAGGCGTACGCCCAGCGGTGCTTGATGCTCGGACCCAGTGTGAGGTCGGCGTCCTCGCGGAAGGGCACGGCCGTGCTCTTCCCGTAGACCTCGGAGGTCGACGCGATCACCACGAGCTTCTTCTTCTTGTTCGCCGTCCGCAGCACCACCTCGGTGCCGTGGACGTTGGTCTCGATCGTGTGCACCGGCTGCTCCACGATCAGCTTCACGCCCACCGCCGCGGCCAGGTGGAACACCACGTCGTTCCGGTCGATCAGCTCGGCGAGCAACGCCTCATTGGTCACCGAGTCGATGACGTAGGTGAAGCCGTCGCGTCCCTTCAGGCGATCGACATTGGCAATCGAGCCGGTGGACAGGTTGTCGAGTACGGCCACCTCGTGACCGTCGTCGAGCAGGCGTTCCGACAGGTGCGAGCCGACGAAGCCGGCGCCGCCCGTGATGAGAACCTTCACGCGAACACACGTCCTTTCATGAACCTGTCGACCGATGCCGCCACCGCGTCCACCTCGTCATCACGCAGATGCGGATGCAGCGGCAGCGAGAGCAGCTGACGCGCCGCCGCCGACGCCCGCGGACACGGCGCCGGATTGAACGGCGCGAACGCGGGCTGCTCGTGCAGAGGGATCGGGTAGTGGATGAGCGTCTCGATGCCGTCGGCGCGGAGGTGCGCCTGCAGCGCGTCCCGCTCCGCCACGCGGACCGGGAAGAGATGGTACACGTGCCCGGGGTGACGCTCGGTCACCGGCCGGACGCCCGGGGGCAGCTGGCGGCGGTAGCGCGCCGCGAGCGCGCGGCGCCTGCGTGTCGCGTCCGCGAGTCGAGGGAGCCGCACGCGCAGGATGGCGGCCTGCAGCTCGTCGAGGCGGCTGTTGATCCCCGTTTCGACGTGGTGGTACCGGTCGCGTTGCCCGCCGTTGCGGAGACGGCGCAGGCGGGTGGCGACCTCCGCGTCATCGGTGATGATCGCGCCGCCGTCGCCCATCGCGCCAAGGTTCTTCGTCGGGTAGAAGCTGAAGGCCCCGCCGACGCCGCGCAGGCCGACCGGCACACCACCGGCCGTGCAGAGGTGCGCCTGGCAGCAGTCCTCGACGAACGCGAGCTGGTGCCTGATCGCAAGGGCATGCAGCGCATGCACGTCGGCGGCCTGTCCGTACAGGTGCACCGGCAGGATGGCGCGCGTCCGCGATGTGACCGCGGCGGCGGCCGCGGCCGGGTCCATGGTCAGCGACGCGTCCTCGACGTCAACCACCACCGGTACCGCGCCGATGCTCGTCACCGCGAGGGCGGTGAACGCCGCCGTGATCGCTGGCACCAGCACCTCGTCACCCGGGCCGACTCCGGCCGCGCGCAGCAGCAGGGCGATTGCGTCGGTGCCGTTGGCGACGGCGACCGCATGCGAGGCGCCGCACGCCGAGGCGAACTCGCGCTCGAAGGCGTCCACCTCAGGGCCGAGCACGTACCAGCCGCTCCCGACCACCCGCGCGATCGCCGCATCGATGGCGGCGCGCTCGTCCCCGGGGCCATCGGCGGGCCGCAGCTGGTTGAAGGGAATCCGAGGGGCGCTCACAGCGCGGCGACCCGCTCGTCCGCCGCTGGCACGTACTGATCGAGGCAGCCCCGGTAGTAGGCGAACGTCTGACGCAGGCCGTCGGCCAGCGTGGTCGTGGGACGCCAGCCGAGCACCTCGCCGATGCGGCTGGAATCAGCGTAGAAGTCGCCGATGTCGATCGCCTTCCGGTCGGCCGGCCAGTCGACGAAGCGGTAGCGGCCGCTGCCGGCGCTCTCGACCATCAGGCGCACGAGGTCGCGGTGCGCGATGGGCTCCATGCCGCCCACGTTGAACACTTCGCCGTTCGCGGCGTCGCTCGCCCCTGCGCGCAGGAACGCATCCGCCGCGTCATCCACGTACACGAAGTCACGCAGCTGGTGGCCGTCGCCATAGACCTGGATCTCGCGGTCCTCGAGGGCGAGCCGGACGAACCAGCCGATGAACCCCTGGCGATTGTGCTTCAGCAGCTGTCGCGGTCCGTAGACGTTGGTCAGACGCAGGGAACAGGCCCGCACGCCGAACACGTTGTTGTAGACCAGGTGGTAGTACTCGCCCGCCACCTTGTTGATCCCGTTGACGTCGGTCGGGCGCACGAGGTGGCGTTCGGTGACGGGCAGCGAGTCCGGACGCCCGTACACCTGTCGCGTGCCGGCGAACACCACCTTCACCCCGGGGTTGTTCCGGCGGCAGGCCTCGAGCAGCGTCAGCTGGCTGCGGCAGTTGATCTCGAGGTCGGTGTACGGGTCTTCCATGCTGTCGACATGGCTGACCTGACCGGCCAGGTTGAAGATCACTTCCTGGTTCTGGACCAGGTGGTTCATCGTGCTCTCGTGCCGGATGTCCGCGACGTTCACCCGCACCCGGTCATCGATGCCGTCGACGTTGTACAGGTTGCCGCCGTAGTCGGGGATGAGGGCGTCGATGAGCAGCACGCTCGCGCCCAGATCGACCAGCTGGCGGGCGAGATTGCTGCCGATGAAGCCGAGCCCACCCGTGATCGCGACCCGGCGGCCCTGGTAGAAGGCGCGATAATCGGTCACGGCTGGGAGTCGGGCGGTACGGTGTTGACCGCCGGGTGGCGGACGGTGGCTCGCGTGGTGCCGCGCCGCCGGAAGACGACGAGCTGGAACCAGAGCTTCAGGACGTCGACACCCGTCCAGAACACACGACGGAAGTTGAAGAACTGCGAGCGCCCGTGGAGCCGGTGGTAGTGATGCACCGGGACCTCGACGACACCGCAGCCGGCGTCCTGGAACTTCCGCATCATCTCGAGGCAGATCACCCCGGTATTCCGCTCGAGCGAGACGCGATCGAAGACCGAGCGGCGAATCAGCCGGAAGTCGCAGTCGACGTCGCGCACCTTCAGGTTGAAGAGGAACTTCACGGTGTGGTGATACAGGCGCCCGATGATGATCCGGTGCAGCGGGTCGGCACGGCTGATCTTGTAGCCGTTGACGAAGTCGGCCTCGGGCGTCAGCCTGTTCCAGAGCAGCTCGAACTCGTTGGGGTCGTACTGCGCGTCGCCGTCCGTGTAGGCGACCAGATCCTTGGTTGCGGACGCGAAGCCCGTGCGGAGCGCGCCGCCGTATCCGCGGTTCCGCGGGTGGTGCACCACGCGAACCGCCGGATAGGTACGCGCGAGCTCGTCCGCGACCTGCGCCGTGGAGTCGGAGCTGCCGTCGTTGACCACGATCACCTCGTAGTCGTCGGTCAGGCGGCTCGCCACCTGGACGGCCTGGATCACGAGGCTGGCGATCGTTCCCGCGTCGTTGTACGCCGGGAAGAAGATGCTCAGGCCCGGACGGCGGGACGCACCGTGCACGCTCATGGTCTGGGGAGGCAAAGGTACCACGCGGCGTGGCGCCCCGCTAGGGCTGGTGGACGAAATCGGCTCCGGCCCGTCACCTACGACTCCCCGCCCGGCTCCCCGCCGGGAGGCGTCTGGAAGCGGATCGCCGCGATCTGCTCCGAGACGAGCCCGACGAGGAACACCATGACGCCGAAGAGCAGCAGCAGCACGGCGCCGTTGGGAATCTTGCGGGTGACGGCGAGGTTCACCGCGCCGTACAGGGCTCCCCCGAGGAGCGCCGTCAGGCTGACCGGGGCGAAGATGCGCAGCGGGCTGAAGATCGTCGTGATCTTGAAGAGGATCAGCAGGAAGCGGGCGCCATCGCGCGCGAAACGGATCTTCGAGGTGCCCACGCGCTGTCGCGCGTGGATCGGCACGAACGTCACGTTATAACCCGCCCTGATGAAGCTCAGCGTGGTCGTCGTGGGGGTGGAGAAGCCGTTCGGCAGCAGGTGCAGGAACTCACGCAGGTGGCTGCGCCGCGCGCCGCGGAACCCGGACGTCAGGTCGGGAATCGCTCGTCCCGTCAGCGAACTGGCGAGCCGGTTGAGCAGCGCATTCCCCGCCCGCCGCCCCGCGGTGGCCTGGGTGGCGCTCGCCCGTGCGCCGACGACCAGGTCGTAGGTCCCCAGCGGTTCCACCAGCCGGAGCGCGTCTTCTGGCGGGTGCTGTCCGTCGGCATCGACGATCAGCACGTACTCACCCGACGCCCGGCGAATACCCGACTTCACCGCAGCGCCGTTTCCCTTGTTATAGGGATGGCGGATCACGACGGCTCCGGCCGCGGCCGCGCGCATGGCCGTGCCGTCGCTCGACCCGTCGTCGACGACGATCACCTCGCGCCAGGGGGCGGCACGTCGCAGCGCCTCGACGACGGTGCCGATCGACGCCTCTTCGTCCATGGCGGGGATGACGATCGAGACGAGGGACGGGTCAGCCAACGAGCTGCTCCACGACGCCGTCCCACGTGACGAGGGCCGCCCGCGCGCGTCCGGCCGCCCCGAGGCGTGCCGCCAGCGCGGCGTTGCCGGCGAGCCGGCTGATGGCCGCCCCCACGGCCTCGGGTTCCGGTGCGGTGACCAGCCCCGTTTCCCCGTCGGTCACGAACTCCAGCGTGCCGCCCGAGTCGCTCGCCGTGATCACCGGCTTCCCCGACAGGAACGCCTCGAGCGTGACGTAGCCGTAGTCCTCGTCGAACGGCGCGTACAGCACGGCCATCGCGCCGGCATAGAGCTCGACCAGCCGCGCATCGTCAGGCGCGCCGGCGAATGCGATGCGATCGCCGACGCCCGTTGCCCGCGCCAGTTCCATCAGGGCCGCCTGCTCCGAACCTGCGCCGGCGAGCACCAGCCGCGTCGGCGCGGCCACGTGCGCCATGGCCCGAACCGCGAGGTCCGGCCGCTTCACACGCTCGAGCCGTCCCACGACCAGCACGTAGTCACCCGGGCGGCCCTCATGGAGGCGCGTCGCGAGCGGTGGCGGGTGGTACAGCGGGGTCGCGGCCACGCCGTTGAATCGCTCGAGCCGGTGAGCCGTGTTCCTCGCGTTGGCAAAGACGCGCCGACACTCGCCGAGCATCTGCCGATCCAGCTCCAGCAGCCGCTGGCGGATGGCGAGATCCTCTTCACGCCAGTCGAAGTCGCTGAACGGCGTGCCGCACAACTCGTAGGCGGGCCGGTGCTGGTGGATCACCCACGCGACCTTGCGTGGGTGCCTCGCGAAGTAGCTCGGGAAGCGCGTGGCGATCAGCAGGTCGACCGGGCGGCCGTCGGCGGCGTCGAGTTCCAGCAGGCGCCAGGCTGCCGCCTGGCCAAGCAGCGTCTCACGCGACTGCGGGCGGAATGGGACGGTCGCCGTCTCGGCTTCGTAGCCCCGGCGCCGCAGTTCCTCGACCAGCGAGGCGACATGGCGCTCGGCGCCGCCGGAGACGAAGGGGACGTGAGTATCGGCGACGAGCACGCGTCGGATGGGCGGATCGGGGGTCACGGAGACTCGGAATCATACCGTCGCGCGCCACGTGGACTGCCGGCGTGCTCGATGTTCGGTCAAGAGGCCTAACATCTGCGCGTCCGTGGCGCAGGTGTCTCAGCGCCCATTTCGGTCCAAGACAATTCGTAACTTACACGCGTTGAGCAGCTTGCGGTTGACAACCAGGGGGCCGGGTTCTACTATCCGAGTGGATTTTTCTGGACCAAAGTGGAGCACAAAGGCCTCAGGGGCAGCGCGTCCGCCCGGATCGATGACAAGGGTCGTCTGAAAGTGCCGACGAATTTTCGCACGGCCATTCAGGACCAGCACGGGATTGATCTGTTCGTGACCAGTCTGTCCGGCGATTCCGTCCGCATCTACCCGATGGCGGTGTGGCTCGAGATCGAGCGCCGGCTGTCGCAGATGCCCAGTGCCCACCCGGCGCGCCAGAAGTTCCTCGATCGCGTGAACTACTACGGACAGCTCGCTGAACTCGACACACAGGGCCGCGTGGTCGTGCCGGCGCTGCTGCGCGAGAGCGCGGCCATCGTCGGCGACTGCCGCGTCTTCGGGCGCATCGACTACCTCGAGGTCTGGAACGACGAGCGCTTCGCCCAGAAGCTGCAGCGCGAGCCGTGGACCGAACAGGATGCGCTGCTGCTCTCGGAACACGGCATCTAGCCGCGTGCGCGAACCGACGGTGCGCGGGTGGAATCGGTGAGCGCGATGCACGAACCGGTGATGGTCGACGAGGTGCTCGAGCACCTCGACCCGTCACGGGGAGGAATCTTCGTCGACTGCACCGTCGGGCTCGGCGGCCACGCGACGCGGGTGCTCGATGGTGGCGCGACGCGGCTCATCGGCTTCGATCGCGACGAAGCGGCGCTCGCACTGGCCGGGGCCACGCTGGCCCCGTTCGGGGACCGGGTCACCCTGGTTCACAGCGACTACCGGCACCTCGACGAGGTGCTCGACCGGCTCGGCATCGGCCAGGTCGACGGGATTCTCGCGGACCTCGGGGTGTCGTCGATGCAACTCGATGGCGACGGACGCGGCTTCAGCTTCCGGCGCGACGAGCCGCTCGACATGCGGATGGACCGCTCGACGGGACCGACCGTCGCCGAGGCGCTGCGAACGGTCGACGAGCAGGACCTCGCCGACCTGATCTTCCGGTTCGGGGAAGAACGGTTCTCGCGCCGCATCGCGCGCGCGATCACCGGGGCCGGGGGATCGATTGAGACGACGGGACAGCTGGCCGACCTCGTGCGGCGCGCCGTCCCCAGGAAAGGCTGGTCGCGGATCGATCCGGCGACGCGCACCTTCCAGGCGCTGCGGATCTGGATCAACCGCGAACTCGACGACCTCGACAGCTTCGTGACCGGTGCGGCGCGCCGCCTCCTTCCGGGCGGGCGCCTGGTCGTCATCGCGTTCCACTCCCTCGAGGACCGGATCGTGAAGCACACGTTGCGCGGGCTGCAGGCCGACGAGACGAGCGGAGTCCGCATCCGGACGAAGCGGCCGCTCGTGCCGACCGACGCGGAAGTCGAACGCAACCCGAGGGCCCGCAGCGCCAAGCTGCGCGCCGCGGAGCGAACAGGGCCGGAGCTGTCCGGTCCCACACCGGTGACAGGGTCATGAACGACACGTTCGAATACGCCATCAAGAAGGACGTTCGCAACAACCCGATCATCCGGGAGGTCGACGTCGAGCGCCATCGTGAGATGTGGCAGTCGGTGGCCATCGGTGTCTTCGTCGTGGTGGCCGCGCTCTTCTCCGGCGTGCAGCACTTCAAGCTGCTGCGTCACGGATACGAAGTCGAGAAGCTGCAGAAGGCGCGCGGCGCCGAGGAGGCGCTCAACCGGCAGCTGCGGCTCGAGGTGCAGGCGTTGCGAACCCCCGCGCGGATCGAGCGGATCGCGACCACGCGGCTCAACATGCGGCAGCCCGGACCCGGCGAGGCGTCGGTCATCGAGCGCACCACCCCGACCCCCGCGCCGCCCAGGTCGGTGGTGGCCCTGAGGTGAAGAACGTGACCGCCGTGACGCCGCCCACAGGCAACGACTGGCGCGAGACCATCCGCCGGCGCCTCACCGTCGCGTCGGCATTCCTGCTGCTCTGGGCCGTGGGCGTGGAAGCCCGGCTCGTGTACCTGCAGGTGTACCGGCACGAGTACTACCTGGCGAAGGCGCAGCGGCAGCAGAACCGGACGGTCACGGTCAGCCCGAAGCGGGGCGACATCCTCGACCGCGACGGGCGCGTGCTCGCGTACAGCGTCGACGTCGACACGATTTACGCCGTCCCCGGTGAGGTCAAGGATCCGCAGACCGCGACGCGGCTGCTCTGCGAAGCGCTGGGCGACTGCACCGCCGCCGATCGCCCGGTGCTGCTCGACCGCCTGAAGAGCGGACGCTCGTTCGTGTACGTCCGCCGGCAGGCGACCCTGGATCAGGCGCACCGGGTGGCGGCGCTGCAGCTGGCCGGCGTCGGCTTCATCAAGGAGAGCCGCCGCTTCTACCCGAACCGCGAGCTGGGCGCGCACCTGCTCGGGTACGTCGGGCTCGACAACGGCGGACTCGCCGGACTCGAGGCGACCTACGACAGGCTGATCAAGGGCGAGCCCGGCAAGCTCCTCCTGCAGACCGACGCGCGTCAGCGCGCGTTCTCGAGCCTGGAGCAGAAGCCGACGACGGGCGCCACCCTGGAGCTCACGATCGACCAGCGCTTCCAGCACATCGTCGAACGCGAGCTGAAGGCGGGCGTGGAAGAGAACGGCGCCGAGGGGGGAACCGCGGTGATGATGGACCCCTGGTCCGGCGAGATCCTCGCGATGGCCAGCTGGCCCACGTTCAATCCCAACGACTTCCGCGAGGTCCCCGAGGCCGCGCGCCGCAATCGCGCGGTGCAGGACATCTACGAGCCGGGCTCGACGTTCAAGGTGGTCACCGCCTCGGCCGCGCTCGAGCAGCAGGTGGTGCGGCCGGACGACCTGATTGACGCCCGCGGCGGCGCCATCCGGATTGGCGCGCGCACCGTCCACGACACGCACGACTACGGTGTGCTGTCGTTCACCGACGTGATCGTCAAGTCGAGCAACGTCGGCGCCATCCGCGTCGGGCTGCGGCTCGGGCCGGAACGGCTCAGCGAGTACGTGCGGAGGTTCGGCTTCGGCCGCCCCGCCTCGCCCGACTTTCCCGGTGAGAGCGCCGGCATCGTGTGGGACCCGGCGCGCCTGACCGACAGCGCGGTCGCCTCGATGTCGATGGGCTACCAGATCAGCGTCACGCCGCTGCAGATGGCCGCGGCGGTCAGCTCGGTCGCCAACGGCGGACGGCTGTTCCAGCCGCGCGTCGTGCGCGCGGTCATCCGTGACGGCCGCCGCCAGCTCGTGCCGCGCAAGATCGTCAACACCACCGTCGCCGCCCCCATCGCCACCGAGCTGACCGGCATCATGGAGCAGGTGGTCGAGCGCGGCACGGCGCGCGCGGCGCAGGTGGGTGGCTTCACCATCGCCGGCAAGACGGGCACCGCCGCGCAGCTGGTCAACGGGCGCTACTCGGCCTCACAGTGGAATGCGTCGTTCGTCGGCTTCGTGCCGTCGCGCCACCCCGAGTTCACGCTCATCGTCGTCATCGACGCGCCGCACACCAAGGGGCACACCGGTGGCGTCGCCGCGGCGCCGGTGTTCCAGCGAATCGCCCAGGCCGTGCTGCGCCAGCGTGGTGTGCCGCCGACCGTCGACCCGCAGCCGCCCGTCCTGGCGAGCCTGCCGAAGGACGACGTCGACCGCGACACGGTGAAGGTGCAGGTCGTGCATGCCCGTGACAGTGGCGAAGTGCCGGACCTGCGGGGCGCCAGCGCCCGTGATGCCGTCCGCGTCCTCACCCAGCTCGGCCTGATGCCGCGCGTGCGCGGCGAGGGCATCGTGATCGGACAGGATCCGCTGCCCGGCAGTCCGATCGAACGGGGAGGCTACTCGACCGTGTTCCTGGCGCGCCGTCCCTCTGAACCGACCGGAGGTGGCACCGAATGACGGTGCATGAGCTGCTGTCGCAGCTCGGTGGCGCGGCGCCCGCCGGCGACGTGTTCGCGCTCCCCGCGGGTGCGGGGCTCGAGATGTCGTGTGCCCGCGTGACGAGCGACTCGCGCCGGGTGATTCCGGGCACGCTCTTCGTCGCCCTCAAGGGACTCAAGGACGACGGGGCGCGCTTCGCCGCGGACGCGGAGCGCTCCGGCGCCCTGGCCGTCGTGTCCGACCGGCCGATCGAGGGACTGCGCGTCCCGGTGGTGATCGTGGCCGACGCGCGGCTCGCGCTGGCGCGGCTCGCGGCAGCGTTCTACCAGCACCCGAGCGAGCAGCTGCGTCTCGTGGGCATCACCGGCACCAACGGCAAGACGACCACCGGCTACCTGCTCCACGCCATCTTCGAGGCCGCCGGCATCCGCAGCGGCCTCATGGGAACGGTGACCTACCGGATCGGCGATCGCGTCGTCGAGGCGACCCGTACGACGCCTGACGCGGTCGAGGTGCAGCAGATGCTGCGGGAGATGGTGTCGGCCGGCTGCACCGGCTGCGTCATGGAGGTGTCGTCGCACGCGCTGGCGCTGCACCGGGTGGATGGCCTCCGCTTCGCCGCCGGCATCTTCACGAACCTCACGCGCGACCATCTCGACTTCCATGCCGACATGGAGGACTACTTCGCCGCGAAGCGCCGGCTGTTCGAGATGCTGCCGCCCGACGCGCCCGCGGTGATCAACACCGACGACCCGCGTGGAGCGAGCCTTGTCGGCGTGGTGCCGCGCGCCGTCTCCTACGGCATCAACAAGCCGGCCGACATCTCGCCGGGGCCGCTCACCTACTCGGTCGACGGCCTCTCATTCGACATCCGATCGGGCCTCGGTGACGTCCGCGTCCGCTCGCGGCTGGTGGGCAAGCCGAACGTCTACAACATCCTTGCTGCCGTCGGCACGGCCCTCGCGCTCGGCATTGCGCCCGACGCGATCGAACGCGGGCTCGCCAGCCTGCCGGGCGTTCCCGGACGCTTCGAGCTGGTACATGAGCCGGGGGACGGCCTGTCGGTCATCGTCGACTACGCGCACACCGATGACGCGCTCCGCAACCTGCTCGAGACCGCCCGGCCGCTGGCGGCGCGGCGCCTCATCACGGTGTTCGGCGCCGGCGGAGACCGCGATCGCTCCAAGCGCCCGCTGATGGGGATGGTGGCGGCCCGCCTGAGTGACCTCGTCGTGATCACCTCGGACAACCCGCGCAGCGAGGATCCGGACCGCATCATCGAGGACGTCCGCCGCGGAGCCGGGCCCGAGGAGCGTCGCGGCGCCCGCGTCGTCGCCATCACCGACCGTCGCGAGGCGATCGAGCATGCGATCGCGCAGGCGACCGACGGTGACATGGTGCTGATTGCCGGCAAGGGACACGAGAAGTACCAGGAAGCCGCCGGACGCGTGACACCGTTCGACGACGTCGCGGTCGCGCGCGAGGCGCTGCGCCTGCGTCGCACACGGAAGGCCGGCTGACATGGTGAGCCTGACCATGCAGTGGGTCGCCGCCGCGACGGCGGGTCACCTCGCCGCCGGCGCGCCCGACGCAGCCGTGGGCCGGGTCGTGACCGACTCGCGAGCCCTGGCACCCGGTGACTTCTTCGTCGCACTGCGCGGCGCACGATTCGACGGACACACGTTCGTGGCAGACGCGGTGTCGCGCGGCGCGTCGGGCGTCGTGGTCGACGCGGAGTGGGCGGCGTACGGGCTGACGCCGCTGCTCGACAGCATCGGCGACCGGCCGGCCGGCGTCCTGGTCGTCACCGACACGCTCGTGGCGCTGCAGGACATGGCCCGGGTGCTGCGATCCGGGGTCGGCACCCGGGTGGTGGCGATCACCGGCAGCGCGGGCAAGACCACGACCAAGGAAACGATTGCCACGTTCCTCGCCGCGAAGCACCGCGTCGTCCGGAACAAGGGCAACCTGAACAATCACATCGGCCTGCCGCTCTCGCTGATGGACCTGCGCGAGGAGCCGGACGTCGCCGTCATGGAACTCGGCATGAACCACGCGGGCGAGATCCGGACGCTCGTGGGCATCGCCGACCCCGACGTCCGGGTCTGGACGAATGTCGGCGACGCGCACCTCGGCCACTTCGAGTCGGCCGACGGGATCGCCGACGCCAAGGCCGAGATCCTCGAAGCCGCGGAGCCCCGGGATCTGCTCGTCTGCAACGCCGACGACACGCGCGTCATGGCCCGGGTCGGTGCGTTCCCCGGGCGCACCGTTACCTTCGGCTTCTCGCAGTTCGCGAAGGTACGCGCCGTCGACGTCGAGTCGAGGGGCATCGCCGGCATGCGCGCCCGGTTCGTCACCCCCGCGGGCGAGCAGGTGATCGAGACGGGACTGCTCGGCCGCGGCAACCTGCAGAACGTGCTGGCCGCGACGGCCGTGGCGCTGGAATTCGACGTGCCGCTCGCGCGCATCGCGGAACTGGCCGCCGACCTGCGTCCCGCCAGCCGGCGCGGCTCCGTCCACCGTCTCGAGCGAGGCGTGACGCTGATCGACGACTCGTACAACTCCAGCCCGGCCGCCCTGCGGCGCGCGCTCGAGGTCGTGCGGCAGGAGCCGGGGGCGTTCCGCAAGATCGCCGTGCTCGGCGAGATGCTGGAGCTCGGCGCCCACGCCAACGGCCTGCACGAATCATGCGGCGTCGAGGCGGCGGGTTCCGGACTCTCCGCCCTCGTGGCCGTCGGCGGCCCCCCGGCGCGCGAGCTCGCCTCGGCGGCGGTGCGCGCGGGGATGCCGGCGGACGCCGTGTATTACATCGAAGAGAGTGACGCCGCGGCCGAGCGCATGGAACATCTGCTGCGCGCGGGCGACCTCGTCCTCGTCAAGGGATCGCGCGGCTCGCGCACCGACCTCGTGGCGGACCGGATCGTGGAGGCCTTCGGCTGATGCTCTATCACCTCCTGTACCCGCTGCACACGACGTTCGGCGTGCTGAACGTCACGCGCTACATCACGTTCCGCACCGCCGCGGCCAGTCTGTCTGCGCTGGCGATCAGCCTGGTGTTCGGTCCGTGGCTGGTGCGTCGTTTGCGCGAGTTCCAGATCGGGCAGG
>CANIAI010000002.1 GCA_947465275.1 Acidobacteriota bacterium
GCACCGGTCGTCGCCTCGATGCCGCCCGCCCTGGCCCAGGACGGACCCGCCGCCTTCGCCGCGGGCTTCGCCGCCGGCCACACGGCGGGCACCGCGGCCGGAACAGCCGCCGAGGCGGCCCGTGAGGCAGAACCGCCGGTCGAACTCACGTCACAGGGCGGCCTGAACCCCCGCTACACGTTCGACACGTTCATCGTCGGCCCCTCGAACCAGTTCGCCCACGCGGCCTGCCGCGCCGTCGCGGAGGCCCCCTCCCGGTCGTACAACCCGCTGTTCATCTACGGCGGCGTGGGGCTCGGCAAGACGCACCTGATGCACGCGGTCGGGCAGTACGTGCTGCAGCACAACCCGGGGGTGCGGCTCACCTACATCTCGTCCGAGCGCTTCATGAACGAGATGATCAACGCCCTGCGCTACGACCGCATCCTCGAGTTCCGGGAGCGCTACCGCAGCGTCGACATCCTGCTGGTCGACGACATCCAGTTCGTGTCGGGCAAGGAAGGGACGCAGACCGAGTTCTTCCACACCTTCAACGCCCTCTACGACGCGCAGAAGCAGATCGTCATCAGCAGCGACCATCCGCCGCACGAGATTCCCAACCTCGAGGAGCGGCTGCGCTCGCGGTTCGAGTGGGGTCTCATCGCCGACATCCAGCCGCCGGACATCGAGACGAAGACCGCCATCCTCAAGCGGAAGGCCGAGGCCGAGGCGGTGCCGCTGCCCGACAACGTGGCGATGTACATCGCCGGGCGGGTGAAATCGAACATCCGCGAACTCGAAGGCTCGCTGATTCGCCTGATCGCCTACGCGTCACTCACCGGCCGGGCAATCTCGCTCGAGCTCGCCCAGGACGTGCTGCGGAACGTCATCGACCAGGACGAGCGGGCCGTCACGATCGAGAGCATCCAGAAGTTCGTGGCCGATTACTACCAGCTGCGCGTCGGCGACCTGAAGTCGCGCAACAACGCCAAGTCGGTCTCGATGCCGCGGCAGATTGCGATGTACCTCTGCAAGAAGCGGACGTCTGCGTCGCTGCCCGAGATCGGGAAGAACTTCGGCGGCAAGCACCACTCGACCGTCATCCACTCCATCAAGAAGATTGACGAGCTGCGCCAGCGCGACCCTGATTTCAACAGGCTGATCGACGGTTTTTCTGAATCACTTCGCTGAAATGCCGAGATCTCCACAGCCGGCCTGTGGACGGATCTGTGGATGGATCCGGGGGGCCGATTCATCCACAGGTACGCACCGATCGCGGGTGGCCGGAATCACAGGTTTATCCACATCGCAAACCGTTGAAATAAAAAGGTTTATTTCGTGAAACGAGGTTTTGCACAGCACCTTATTCCCCTTGTATAATTCTTTGTCTCTTCTATTCCTGTACAAGAAGAGAAAACCCCTCTCCACAACGAAGGTCATCAGCGCCTATGGAACTCGTCGTCCGGAAGAATGAGCTTCTGCGGGAACTTCAACTCTTCCAGGGCATCGTCGAGCGGAAGAACACGATCCCGATCCTCGCGAACGTGCTGATCGAGGCGCAGGGCGACGAAGTCCGCATGCTGGCGACCGACCTCGAGGTGGCCCTGCGCAGCAAGTGCGCCGCCTCGGTCACGAAGCCCGGCTCCCTGACGCTGCCGGCCAAGAAGCTTTACGAGATCGTCAAGGCGCTGCCCGACACCGAAGTCCGGATCGAGGAAGACAAGAACGGCGTGAAGGTCGCCGCCGACCGCTTCGACTCGCGCATGCAGACGCTGCCGCGTGAAGACTTCCCGACCCTGCCCGAATCGGGCTCCTCACCGCGCGCCACGCTCTCGCGCGATGCGCTCAAGCAGATGGTCGGCAAGACGCAGTTCGCCATCACGGGCGAAGACACGCGGTACTTCCTGAACGGCGCGCTCTTCGTGCTGAAGCCCGACGGCATGAGCCTGGTCGCGACCGATGGTCACCGCCTGGCGCTGGTCAGCGTGCCGCGCGTCGACGACGGCACGGTCACCGAAGAGGTGAAGGTCATCCTGCCGAAGAAGACGCTGCTGGAACTCGGGCGCCTGCTCTCGGAATCGGACGGCGACATCCAGTACGAGCGCGGCGAGAACCACCTGTTCTTCGACGTCGGCGGCCGCGTCCTCATCTCGCGGATGATCGATGGCCAGTTCCCCGCCTACGAGCGGGTCATCCCGAAGGGGAACGACAAGACCATCGAGTTCGAGCGCGATCGCCTCACCCGCGCCGTGAAGCGCGTGGCGCTGCTGTCGAACGAACGGTCACGAGCGGTGAAGTTCGAGATCGACAACGGCAAGGTCGAGGTCACGTCGAGCAGCTCGGAGTTCGGCGAGGCACGGGAGCAGCTCGCGGTCGACTACACCGGCCCCGCGATGGCCATCTCGTTCAACGCGCAGTACGTCCTCGACTTCCTGAGCGTGGTCGACACCGATATCGTCTCGCTGTCGCTCAAGGACGAAGTCAGCCAGGCCGTGGTGAAACCGGTCGGCGCCGACGGCTACGACTACACCTACGTCATCATGCCGATGCGCATCTGACGGCCAGAGCAACCAGGGCACACGTGGAACATTCCGATCAGCAGCAGCACCAGACCGACCCGACGCAGCCGACGACCGCGCAGCCGACCGGCCAGGCCTCACAGGCCTCCGACGAGTACGGCGCCAACAAGATCCAGGTCCTCGAGGGGCTCGAAGCCGTCCGGAAACGGCCGGCGATGTACATCGGTTCGACCGGTGTGCCCGGCCTGCATCACCTCGTGTACGAAATCGTCGACAACTCGATCGACGAGGCGCTCGGGGGCTACTGCGATCAGGTCAACGTCACGATCCACACCGACAACTCGATCACGGTGGTCGACAACGGGCGCGGCATCCCGGTCGACCAGCACGAGAGCGGACGGTCGGCGGCCGAGGTCGTGCTCACGGTGCTGCACGCGGGCGGCAAGTTCAACAACGACAGCTACAAGGTCTCAGGCGGCCTGCACGGTGTCGGCGTGTCGGTGGTGAACGCGCTGTCGGAACGGCTCGACCTCGAAATCTGGCGCAACAACCAGGTCTACACCCAGAGCTACGAGCGCGGCACGCCGGTGACCGAGTTGCTGGCCATCGGCACGACGCAGCGCCGCGGCACCAAGGTCACGTTCAAGCCCGACGCCCAGATCTTCGAGACGACGGAATACAGCTTCGACACGCTCGCCAACCGCCTGCGCGAACTCGCCTTCCTGAACGCCGGCATCCTGATCACGATCGAGGACGAGCGCGACGGCAAGACCCACAAGTTCCAGTACGAGGGGGGCATCAGCTCGTTCGTCGAGCACCTGAACAAGAACAAGCAGGTGGTCAACGAGAAGCCGATCTTCATGCAGGGGATGCGTGAGAGCATCACCGCCGAAGTCTGCCTGCAGTGGAACGACTCGTACACCGAGATGGTGTTCTCGTTCGCGAACAACATCAACACGCACGAGGGCGGCACCCACCTCTCCGGCTTCCGCTCCGCGCTCACGCGCAGCATCAACGCGTACGCCGCGAAGAGCTCGCTCGCGAAAGACCTGAAGGACGCCACGATCAGCGGCGACGACATCCGTGAAGGGCTCACGGCCGTCGTCAGCGTGAAGATTCCGCAGCCGCAGTTCGAGGGACAGACCAAGACGAAGCTGGGGAACACCGAGGTCAAGGGCATCGTCGAGGCGATCGTCAACGACAAGCTCGGGCAGTTCCTCGAAGAGAACCCGGCGGTCGCCAAGCGCGTGATCGGCAAGGCGGTCGACGCGGCCCGCGCGCGCGAGGCGGCCCGCAAGGCCCGCGACCTCGTGCGCCGCAAGGGGGCGCTCGACGGCAGCAGCCTGCCCGGCAAGCTGGCCGACTGCCAGGAACGCGACCCGGCGCAGAGCGAGATCTACATCGTCGAGGGTGAATCGGCCGGCGGCTCGGCCAAGCAGGGACGCGACCGGAAGTTCCAGGCCATCCTCCCGATCAAGGGCAAGATCCTGAACGTCGAGAAGGCGCGCTTCGACAAGATGCTCGGCAGCGACGAGATCAAGACGATGATCGCGGCGCTGGGGTGCGGTATCGGGGTCGAGGACTTCGATCTCGCCAAGCTCCGGTACCACCGCGTCATCATCATGACCGACGCCGACGTCGACGGCTCGCACATCCGCACGCTGCTGCTGACGTTCTTCTACCGGCAGATGCCGCAGCTGATCGACCAGGGACACATCTACATCGCGCAGCCGCCGCTGTTCCGCGCCAAGCGCGGCCGCAGCGAGCAGTTCATCAAGAACGAGCAGGACCTCGACGCGTACCTGGTGCGGCGATCGATCGAGTCGCGGGTCGTCCGCCTGCCCGATGGCACCGATCTGTTCGGCGAGGCGCTCGAGCGGTCGCTGCAGCGGATGATCCAGTTCCGCGGCCTGCTGCAGAAGGCGGCGCGGCGCGGTGTCGAGGCCGAGGTCGTCTCGACCCTCCTCGCATCCGACGTCCGCGACCGGACCTTCTTCGAGACGAGCGAACCGGTGGCCGACGTGGCCGCGCGCATGACCACGGCGACGCGCAGTGCCGAGGTGCAGCGCGACGACGAGCACAACGTGTTCACGCTCAGGGTCGAGGATCGCTCGCAGGGCTACCCGCGGTTCTACACCGTTGGCGCCGAGTTCGTCGGCTCGGCCGACTACCGGTCGCTCCTGGCGGTCTACCGCGACATCCAGAACGTCCGCTTCCCGGTGGTGGTGGGCGCGCTCGCGGCTGGTGCCGACGACGCGGCCGACAGCGCCGCCGACGCCACGGCGGACGAAGCGGGCGCCGACACGCTGGCGGACGGCACCGAGGCCGAGACGTCGGCGCTCGATACGCTGGGCGTGGCGCGCACGCCCGACACGTCCGCCGCCAGCGGCCGCGCGAAGAAGGACGCCGACGTCACGCTCGCCGGCGTCGACGCCTTCGTCGACTACTTCATCGCGGCCGGCAAGAAGGGCGTCGCGGTCAACCGGTACAAGGGTCTCGGCGAGATGAATCCCGACACCCTCTGGACGACCACGATGAACCCCGAGAACCGGACGCTGCTGCAGGTGCGCGCCGAGGACCACGCCGAGGCCGACCAGATGTTCACCACGCTGATGGGTGACCAGGTCGAGCCGCGCCGCAAGTTCATCGAAGACAACGCCCTCGACGTCCGCAACCTCGACGTGTAGTTCGGCCGAACCCGTGACACCCGCAGTCGACGCCTGATGACTACGCCTCCGCAGAACAAGATCCCGGTCAACATCGAAGACGAGATGAAGCGCTCGTACATGGATTACGCCATGAGCGTAATCATCGGGCGCGCGCTGCCCGACGTACGAGACGGCCTCAAGCCGGCGCACCGGCGCGTCCTGTACGGCATGAAGACCATGGGGCTCACGTCGGGGCGCGGCTACCGGAAGTGCGCCAAGATCGTCGGCGAGGTGATGGGCAACTTCCACCCGCACGGCGACGCCTCGATCTACGACACGCTCGTCCGCATGGCGCAGGACTTCAACATGCGCGAGCCGCTCGTCGACGGGCAGGGGAACTTCGGCTCGATCGACGGCGACCCGCCCGCCGCGATGCGGTACACCGAGGCGCGGCTCGACTCGCTCGGCGACGAGATGATGACGGATCTCGACAAGGAGACCGTCGACTTCACCGCCAACTACGACGAGACGACCGAGGAACCGACCGTCCTCCCGACGCCGTTCCCGAACCTGCTGGTGAACGGCTCGGCCGGCATCGCCGTCGGCATGGCGACCAACGTCCCGCCGCACAACATGCGGGAGGTGATCGACGGCATCATCTGGATGATCGGGGCGTCGCAGGGCGGGCCGACCGGCACCGAGCCGCCCCCCTCACTCCAGGAGCGGCAGCGGAAGCTGGCGGAACTGATCCCGGGTCCCGACTTCCCGACCGGCGGCTACATCGTCGGGCACATGGGCAGCCGGCAGGCGCACCTCACCGGCCGCGGCACCGTGATCATGCGGGCCAAGTCGGAGATCGAGACGACGAAGAAGGGCGACCGCCAGTCGATCGTCATCTCGGAGATCCCCTACCAGGTCAACAAGGCGAAGCTGATCGAGCGGATTGCCGACCTGGTGCGCGAGAAGGCGATCGAGGGCATCTCCGACATCCGCGACGAGTCCGACCGCGACGGGCTGCGCATCGTCATCGACCTCAAGCGCGGCGAGGTGGGGGACGTCGTCCTCAACAACCTCTACAAGCACACGCAGCTGCAGACCAGCTTCGGCGTAATCATGCTCGCCATCGTCGGCGGGCGTCCGCGCGTGCTCTCCCTGGTCGACCTGCTCGAGAACTTCATCGAGTTCCGCCGCGAGGTCGTCCGGCGCCGCACCGAGTTCGAGCTGCGCAAGGCCGAGGCGCGCCGCCACATCCTCGAGGGGCTGAAGATCGCCCTCGACAACCTCGACGCCGTGATCACGCTCATTCGCGCCTCGCGCAACCCGGGCGAGGCCCGCGAGGGGCTGATGGCGAACTTCGGGCTGACGCAGGTGCAGTCGCAGGCGATCCTCGACATGCAGCTGCAGCGCCTGACCGGCCTGGAGCGGCAGAAGATTCTCGACGAACTCGCCGAGCTGCTGGCGCTGATCGAGCGGCTGGTCTCCGTGCTGTCGAGCGAGCGGCTGCTGCTCCGGATCATCGTCGACGAGCTGACCGCCATCCGCGACAAGTACGGCAACGATCGGCGCACCGAGTTCCTGCCCGACGAGGGCGAGTTCCGCATCGAAGACCTGATCGCCGAGGAAGACATGGCGATCACGGTGAGCTACACCGGCTACATCAAGCGGACGGCGCTCTCGAACTACCGCAGCCAGCGGCGCGGCGGCAAGGGGCGCTTCGGCATGCGCCCGCGCGAGGAGGACTTCGTCAACCACCTCTTCGTCGCCTCGACGCACGCCTACATCATGATCTTCTCGGACCGCGGCCGCGCCTACTGGCTGCGCGTCTACGAGATTCCCGACGTCGGGCCCGATGGCCGCGGCAAGTCGATCGCCAACCTCGTCCAGATGGAAAGCGGCGAGCGGATCGCCGCCATGATCGCCGTCAAGGACTTCGAGGCCGACCGGTTCGTGGTCATGGGCACGCGGCTCGGCGTGGTGAAGAAGACCGAGCTCTCGGCCTTCTCGAATCCGCGCGCCGCCGGCATCATCGCGATGGGCATCGAGGACGGGGACGCCGTGATCGCCGTTCAGGTCTCGGACGGCCAGGGCGAGATCTTCATCGGCACCGCCGACGGCATGTCGATTCGGTTCCCGGAGAGCGACGTCCGCTCGATGGGACGGACGGCGTACGGCGTGCGCGGCATCTCGCTGCGCGACGGCGACGCTGTGGTGGCGATGGAAGTGCTGACCCCTGGCGGCCGGATCCTCTCGGTCACCGAACAGGGGTACGGCAAGCGCACCGAGCTCGACGAGTACCGCGTGCAGTCGCGCGGCGGCATCGGCATCATCAACATCCAGACGTCCGAGCGCAACGGCAAGGTGGTTGGCATCACGCAGTCGACCGGTGATGACGAGTTGATGGTCATCACCCAAAAGGGGAAGACGCTGCGCATGCCGTCGGCAGGCATCCGCCTGGTCGGCCGCTCGACGCAGGGCGTGCGGCTCATCGACGTCGACGGCGAGGATCGCGTCGTGTCGATCGTCCGCCTGCCCGAGCGTGAGGGCGGCGACGTCGAACCTGGTGAAGGTGGCGAGGGTGGTGAGGCGGACGGGACCGCCGAGGGCCAGGCCGCTGGCGAGGCCGACGGCCTGAGCGACGGCCAGACCGAGCGCTAGATCATCTCGAGCTTCGCGAACTTCGCGCGGAGCGTCTTCTGCCCGACCGACACGAAGCGGACGACCAGCTTCGTGTCGTCGCCCAGCGGCTCGACGCTGAGGATCGTCCCGACGCCGAACTGCGCGTGCCGCACGCGGGCGCCCGTCTTCAGGCCTGAGGGCGACGACTGGTCTTCGTCCTCGTACTTGTAGGTGGGCGCAGGCTCCTCGCGCGGCCGTACGCGGTAGCTGTTGCCGCCCTGCCCGCCGCCGTATCCCTGGCGACCGCCGTAGGACGTCGCTCGGCCGCCGCCGTAGCTGCCACCCCCGTACCCGCCCCCGCCATACGGTGTGGCGAAGTTCGACGGCACTTCCTCGATCAGCTCGGCCGGAATCTCGTCGAGGAAGCGCGACGGCTCACACGACTGGTACTCCCCGAACACCCGTCGTCGACCGGCCGAGGTGAGTACGAGGCGCCGCTCGGCGCGCGTGATGCCGACGTAGCAGAGCCGACGTTCCTCTTCGAGCTCCGCCTCGTCGTCGCGCGACCGCGAGTGCGGGAACAGCCCTTCCTCGAGTCCACAGATGAAGACGACCGGGAACTCGAGCCCCTTCGCGCTGTGCATCGTCATCATGAGCACGCGCGCGTCCTTCGATCCGGCCTCCTCGTCGACGTCCGACAGCAGCGAGAGCTGATCGACGAAGCCGCCCAGCGACGGTTCGGGTGTGCGCGACTCGTACTCGCGCGCGGCCGATACCAGTTCGGCGAGGTTCTCGACGCGCCCCTCGGCTTCCTCGGATCGCTCCTCGCGCAAGTCCTTCAGGTAGCCGCTCTGGTCGAGAATCTTGCCGAGCGTCACCGACACCGACTCGTGCCTGGCGACTTCGGTGAGCCCGGACATCAGGTCGATGAACGGCGCGACGACGCTGTGCTGCCGGGGCGCCAGCGCGCGCGTCTCGATGCCGTGCACCACCCGCACCCAGAGTGAGTTGTTCGTGGCGGTCGGCTGCAGCCCGGCGAGCAGCGGCGGCAGCCCTTCCTCGCTGGCGGCCTCGAGCCGTTCGAGGGCGTCCATGACCCCCTTGCCGATGCCGCGTGCCGGGACGTTGATGATGCGCCGCAGGCTGACGTCGTCGTGCGGGTTGAGGACGACCTTCATGTACGCGAGCGCGTCCTTGATTTCCTTGCGCTCGTAGAACCGGACGCCGCCGATGATCTTGTAGGCGATGCCGGCGCGCCTGAGCCCGTCTTCGAGCGTGCGCGACTGCGCGTTGGTGCGATAGAGCACGGCGACCGTGTTCTCGGGGTCGTCGTGCAGCGCGGTCCGCGAGGTGCGCGCCACGAACTCCGACTCGTCGAGGTCGTCGGCCGCCTTGTACAGCAGGATGCGCGCGCCCCCCGTCCGCTCGGTGTAGAGCCGCTTCTCCTTGCGGTGCTTGTTCTGCGCGATCACCGCCGAGGCGGCGTCGAGGATCACCTGCGTCGAGCGGTAGTTCCGTTCGAGCTTCACGACCAGCGCTTCGGGGAAGTCGTGCTCGAAGTCGAGGATGTTCTTCAGGTCGGCGCCGCGCCACTTGTAGATCGACTGGTCGGGATCGCCGACCACGCAGAGGTTGCGGTGGCGCTCCGCCAGCCGCTTCACGAGCATGTACTGCGGGCGGTTCGTGTCCTGATATTCGTCGACCATCAGGAAGCGGAACCGCTCCGCGTACTTCACCCGCGTCTGCTCCGACTGCTCGAACAGGTCGACCGTCTTCAGCAGCAGGTCGTCGAAATCGAGGGCGTTCGCCTCGCGCAGCGCGTCGAGGTACATCCCGTAGATCTTCCCGATCTGCTCCTCACGCGGGTTCCAGCCGGTGCCGGTCATCGACTCCGGACCTTCCATCCGGTTCTTCGCCGCGCTGATGCGCGAGAGGATCATCCGCGGCTGCAGCGAGCTGTCATCGAAGCCGAGCTGCTTGAGCGCCTGCTTCACGACCGAGAGCTGGTCTGTGGTGTCGTAGATGACGAAGTCGCGCGAGAGGCCGATGTGCACCGCCTCGCGCCGCAGCAGGCGGGCGCAGAGGGCGTGGAAGGTCGAGATCCACATGCCCCGGCAGTCGACGTTGAGCAGGTTCTCGACGCGCGAGCGCATCTCGCCGGCCGCCTTGTTGGTGAAGGTGACCGCGAGCAGGCGATCGGGCGCGACGAGTCCCGTGCTGACGAGGTGGGCAATACGATGCGCGATGACGCGCGTCTTGCCGGACCCGGCGCCGGCGAGGATGAGCAGGGGCCCCTCGGTGTGGAGGACCGCCTGCTGCTGTTCCGGGTTGAGGCTCGAGATGAGATCCAGAGCCTTCTATTCTACCGTGACCGACTTCGCGAGGTTCCTCGGTTGATCGACGTCGCAGCCCCGGCGCACCGCGATGTAGTACGCGAGCAGCTGCAGCGGGATGGTCATCACGATCGGGGTCAGCAGATCGGTCGTCCTGGGCATCGCCAGCAGCACGTCGGCCTTGTCGTCGAGGACGCCGCGCATGCGCTCGTCGCCGGCCGTGGTGATCGCGATCACCGAGCCGCCGCGCGCCTTCGCCTCCTGGACGTTGCCGACCATCTTCTCGAAGACGTGGTCGTCGGGGGCGATGGCGACCACCGGCATCCGCTCGTCGATCAGCGCGATCGGCCCGTGCTTCATCTCGCCCGCCGGGTAGCCCTCGGCGTGGATGTAGGAGATTTCCTTCAGTTTCAGCGCACCCTCGAGTGCGATCGGGTAGTTGATGCCGCGCCCGAGGAAGAGGAAGTCGGTGCGGTTGTAGAACCGCTCGGCCACCTTCTCCATCCCGGCCGACGCCTTCACCGCCTGCTCGATGATGTGGGGAATCGCGAGCAGCGCCTCGATGTGGGCGCGAATCTGCTCGGCGGAGAGCGCCCCGCGCACCTGCGCCAGGTGCAGCGCCAGCAGCTGCAGCGCGACGAGCTGCGAGGTGAACGCCTTGGTCGAGGCGACGCCGATCTCCGGACCCGCGTGCGTGTGCACCGTGCCGTCAGCCTCGCGCGTCGCCATGCTGCCGACCACGTTGCAGATCGCGATGCTGCTCGCCCCCTTGCGGCGCGCCTCACGCAGGGCGGCCAGCGTGTCGGCGGTCTCGCCCGACTGGGTGATGACGATCGCGAGCTCGTGCTTCCCGACGATCGGGTCGCGATACCGGTACTCGGAGCCGTAGTCGACCTCGACCGGCACCTTCGCGACCGCCTCGATGAGGTACTTGCCGACCAGCGCCGCGTGCCACGAGGTGCCGCAGGCGATGATCGTGACCTTCTGCACCGCGCGGAGCGTCTCGTCCGAGATGTTCAGGTTGTCGAGGAAGATCTGCCCGCGATCCAGCGAGACCCGGCCGAGGATCGTGTCTTGCGCGGCGGTCGGCTGCTCGTAGATCTCCTTGAGCATGAAGTGCTTGTGGCCACCCTTCTCCGCCGCGATCGGGTCCCACAGCACGCGCTGCGAGGTCTTCGAGACCGGGCGCCCCGCGAAGTCGGTGAACTGGACCCCCGACCGGGTGATCACCGCCATCTCCTCGTCGCCGAGGAACACGACGTCGCGCGTGTGCGACAGGATCGCCGGGATGTCGGAGGCGACGAAGAACTCGTTGTCGCCGAGACCGACGACGATCGGTGGGCCGTTGCGCGCCGCGACGATCTTCTCGGGGTCTTCCACCGAGACGAGCACGATGGCGAACATGCCGCGCATCAGGGCCAGCGCGCGGCGCACGGCGGCATCGAGCCCGTCGTCCTTCATCTCGCGCTCGACCAGGTGCGCGACGATCTCGGTGTCGGTCTCGGTCTTGAACTCGTGCCCCTGCTGCTGCAGCTCGTGCTTCAGCTCGAGATAGTTCTCGATGATGCCGTTGTGGACGACGACGATGCGGCCGGTGCAGTCGCGGTGCGGATGCGCGTTCTCCTCGGTCGGCCGGCCGTGGGTCGCCCAGCGGGTGTGCCCGATGCCGTACAGGCCGTCGACCGGATCGGTCCGGATGGCGTTCTCGAGGTTGATCAGCTTGCCCGCGGATCGCCGCAGCGCGATGCCCTCGGGGCTGACCAGCGCCACCCCCGCGGAGTCATAGCCGCGGTATTCCATCCGCCGGAGGCCGTCGATCAGGACGGGAACGACAGGCTTCGAGCCGATGTATCCAATGATTCCGCACATATGGTCACTTCTTCTTTCGGTCGACCCAGCCGTCCAGATTAATCTGGCGGCTCCTCGCGATGCCGAGCGCGCCGGCAGGCACATCCTGGGTGATCGACGACCCGGCGGCCACGAAGGCCCCGCGCCCCACCCGGACGGGCGCCACCAGCTGCGCGTCGCTGCCGATGAAGGCGCCGTCCTCGATCACCGTCTGGTGCTTCTTCTCACCGTCGTAGTTGCAGGTGATGACGCCCGCCCCGATGTTCACCTTCGCGCCGACGGTGGCGTCGCCGATGTAGGACAGGTGGTTCACCTTGGCGCCGGGGCCCAGCGTCGTCTTCTTCAACTCGACGAAGTTGCCGACCTTCGCGGATTCCCCGACATCCGAGTCGGGACGCAGGTGGGCGAACGGTCCAATGGCCGCGCCCTGTGCAATCCGGGAGCCAATGACGACACAGAAGTTGTTGATCGTGACCCGGTCGCCGATCTCCGAGTCGGTGATGCGGACATTCGCGAGGATCTCGCAGGCCGCGCCGATGCGCGTCTGTCCCTCGATCACCACACCGGGGTGTATCACCGTGTCCGCACCGATCTCGACGTCCCGATCGATGTAGGTGGTGGCGGGGTCGATCAACGTGACCCCAGCGGCCATCAGTTCTTCGTTCTTCGCCTGTCGCACGATGCGGCTCACCTCCGCGAGCTCGGTGCGGCTGTTCACGCCGCGTACCTCCTGCGGGTCCCGGACCTTGAGGGTTTCGACCGTCCGCCTGCCCCGCCGGTAGACGGCGATCAGGTCGGTCAGGTAGAACTCGCCCTGGGCGTTCTGCGACGCGATGGTCCTGAGCGCGTCGAAGAGGCCGGCCAGGTCGAAGGCATAGATGCCGGCATTGATCTCGCGAATCTGCCGCTCCGCCGGGCTGGCATCCCGTTCCTCGACGATTCTCGCGATCTCGCCATCCTGCCGGACGATGCGCCCGTAGCCGTAAGGCCGTTCGACCTCAGCCGTGACGACCGTGGCGGCGGCGTCCGCGGCGGTATGGGCCGCGAGCAGCGCGTGGAGCGTCTCGGGAGACAGGAGCGGCACGTCGCCCGAGAGCAGGATGACCGTTCCGCTGCGTCCGGCGAGTACCGGCTCCGCCTGCTGGAGCGCATGCGCTGTTCCGAGCTGCGGTTGCTGGACCGCGAACGACACGCCGGCCTCGCGGCCGACGTGATCCTGCAACAATTCGGCCTTGTGACCTACAACGAGCGTCACCGTTGACGGCGAGAGCGCCCCCGCGGTGCGGAGGACGTGGTCGACCATTGCGCGTCCGGCCACTTTGTGCAGCACTTTCGGCAGCGCCGACTTCATCCGGGTCCCCTGGCCCGCCGCCAGGACGACCACGTGCACGTCAGACATCGTTCACGCTCTCCTGCTTCGCCCGCTCGAGCGCGGCGAAGACCTCCCGCTGTGACAGCCCGTGCCGCTGGGCCAGGACGCGCAGCCCCTCACGCCTCGCCAGCCCTCCGGAATGGGTCATCTCCCTGAATTCAGTCAGCAACCCGGCGTCGTCAGCCGAGACCGGCGCCTCGACCAGACGCGGCGCAGGGCCGAGCATGACCGTGAACTCGCCCTTTTCAGGAAAATCCAGAGCCAGCAGCTCCCGGGCGGTTCCGCGCAGCACCTGCTGGTGCATCTTCGTCAGCTCGCGCCCCACGCAGACGGGACGATCGCCGCACACGGCCGCGATATCGTCGAGCGTGGCCCGAACGCGGTGCGGCGACTCGAAGAAGGTCACCGCATGTTCGACGCCGGCCACACCCTGCAGCCATGATCTTCTGTCGGACGACCGATGAGGGGAGAACCCCAGGACCGTCATGGGGTACATCGGAAATCCGGAGAGAACCCCCAGTGTCAGCGGGGCGCTGGCCCCCGGAACGGCATCGACCGGGATGCCCTCTGCCAGGCAGGCCTGCACCAGGTCGAGTCCCGGATCAGAGACCAGCGGCGTGCCGGCGTCGCTCACGAGGGCAATCGACGCTCCCTCGCGCAGCCGGACCAGCAGCACGGGCACCCGGGCGTGCCGGTTGTGCTCGTGAAAACTGGTCGTGGGGGTGGCGATGGTGAAGTGGTTCAGCAGCTTCGCCGTCCGCCGCGTGTCTTCCGCCGCGATCAGCTGCACCTCGCGCAGCACCCGCAGCGCCCGCAACGTGATGTCTTCGAGGTTGCCGATGGGAGTGGCGACGACGAAGAGCGTACCGGTCATTGCGCGGCGATTATTGTACTATTGCCGGATGGGCGCTCCCCGGCGGACGAGTCTGAGCGCCGAGCCTGGCCTGGCATGCACCCATTCGAGCCCTTTCCGCATTTCGTCGATGACTACCTCTCGTTCCTGCACGAGGCGCACCCCAGCCTGGCGGCTCTGGACGGAGTGCACCTTCACGACGACCTCCTCGAGGATCTCGGCCGCTCCGCGGTAGACGCGCACGTCCGGGCGCTCGCCGGCTTCAGCCGGCGCCTGCACCAGATTGACGGTCAGCTGTTGCCGCCGGTCGAGCAGGTCGAGCACCGCATCGTCGGGTCGAACGTCGAGGCCCGGATGTTCGAGCTCGAACAGGTGCGTACCTGGGAGCGGAATCCTCAGATCTACGCCGACCTCATCGGCACGAGCCTCGCCGGCCAGGCGCTCTTCGCCTTCGCCCCCGAGGCCGAGCGCGCCCGCCGGGTGGTGTCGAAGCTCCGGCAGGTGCCCCGCCTGGTGCAGGCCGCCCGCGACAACGTGAAGGAAGCGCCGGGCATTTACGTCAAGGCGGCACTCGAGGCGTGGCGCGGGACGCTCCGGTTCCTCGAAGTCGACCTGCCGCGGGCGTTTACGTCGCTGGACGACCTGCACATCCTCGGAGACCTGGCCGACACCTCCACCGAGGCGGCGACCGCCATCCGCGGCTACGTGGAATACCTCGAGACCGACCTCGCGCCGCGAGCCAAGGCGTCGTTCCGGCTCGGCCGGGAGAAGTTCGAGCAGAAACTGCGCCTTGACGAGGGGATCACCCTCAACGCCGACCGCATCATGAGCATCGCGCTCCGTGAACTCGGTCGCGTGCAGGAAGAATTCAGCGAGGTCGCGGCGAAGGTCGGTCCAGGCGACCCTGTCGAGGTATGGCGTTCGACCAAGAGCAATCACCCCGAGGCCGGCCAGCTGGTCGCGTCAGCGCGGGCGCAACTGACGGAGCTGCTGGAATTCGTCGAGCGCAACGCGATCGTCTCGGTCCCTGGTGGCGAGCCGGTTGTAGTTGGTCATACGCCAGACTTTTTCCGTTGGACGATGGCGAGCCTCTGGGCTCCCGGGCCGCTCGAATCCAAGCCGAGCCGGGCCTACTACTACCTCACCGACGTCGACAAGAGCTGGACCCCCGAGCGTCAGCGCGAGCACCTGCGCGATTTCAACCTGCCGACCCTCTGGAACATCTCGATGCACGAGGTCTATCCTGGTCACCTGCTGCACGCGCAGCACCTGCGGCGGGTCGACTCGAAGGTGCGGAAGTCGAGCTTCTTCGCGCCCGCGTCGTTCACCGAGGGATGGGCGCACTACGCCGAGCAGCTCATGGTCGAGGCCGGGTTCCGCCGGTCGGAGCCGGCCATCCGCCTCGGACAGCTCGCGGAGGCGCTGGTGCGGCTCGCCCGCGTCGTCGTCGGCATCCGCCTGCACTGCGAAGACCTGTCGGTCGAACAGGGGATGCGCTTCTTCCGCGACGAGGCGTACCTCGAGGAAGCCACGGCCCGCCGCGAGGCCGAGCGCGGCACCTTCGACCCGACCTATCTCGTATACTCGGTCGGAAAGCTCATGCTGCTGAAGCTGCGGAGCGACTACAAGGAACGGCACGCGGGCCGGTTCTCGCTGCGGTCGTTCCACGACGCCCTGCTCGCCCAGGGCACCGCCCCCTTCTGGGCGCATCGTCAGTTGCTGCTCGGCGACACCGCTGACGCGGTCCTCGACTGAACACCATGCCTCTTTACGAATACCAGTGCGAAGCCTGCGGCAAGCGCTTCGAAGTGATCCAGAAGTTCTCGGACGCGCCGGCTGACGCCTGCCGCCACTGCGGCCAGGGGCCGGTGCACAAGCTGCTCTCGTCCCCGGCCATCCAGTTCAAGGGGTCTGGCTGGTACATCACGGACTACGCGAAGAAGTCCAACAGCGACGCAGGGAAGAGCGGATCTCCCGCGGCCTCTGACGGCTCCTCCGGCGGGAAGTCGGACGGCGGCGCGTCGTCCGAGGGCGGCACGACGTCCGAGAAGAGCGGCAAGTCCGACACGCCGGCCGCCGCGCCCACCGCTGCCGCCAAAGACTGACGACGACACCATGATCGACGCCGCGCTGCTGCGTGACAACCTCGAGGCCGTCAGGACCGCGGTGACCAACCGCGGCGCCGACCTCTCCCGCGAGCTGGACGAGCTCGTCCGTCTCGAGAACGAGCGCCGCCGCGTGCTGCCCGAACTCGAAGGGCTGAAGCGCGACCAGAACGCCGCCGGCGATGAAGTCGGCAAGGCGAAGCGCGAAGGGCGTGACACCTCGGCGCTGCAGGAAGCCAGCAAGGCTCGCGCGCAGCAGGTGAAGCAGCTCGGCGTCGAGCTCGAGGCCATCGAGCAGGCTCGCGCGCAGGGGCTGCTCGCCATCCCGAACATCCCGCACAGCGGCGTGCCGATCGGCAAGAGCGCCGCCGACAACGTCGAGGTGCGCCGCGTCGGCACGCCGAAGACGTTCGACTTCACCCCGCAGGCGCACTGGGACCTCGGTCCGGCGCTCGGCATCATCGACTTCGAGCGGGGCACGAAGATCGCCGGCGCGCGGTTCACCGTGCTCGTCGGCGCGGGCGCGCGGCTCGCGCGGGCGCTGATCAACTTCATGCTCGACCTCCACACGCGGCAGCACGGCTACCTGGAGATCGAGCCGCCGTTCATGGCGAACAGCGCGTCGATGACGGGCACCGGCAACCTGCCGAAGTTCGAGGCCGACCTGTTCAAGATCAGCGGCGAGTGGGATCTCTACATGATCCCGACCGCCGAGGTGCCGCTCACCAACATGCACCGGGGCGAGATCCTCGACGGGCGCGAGCTGCCGATCCGCTACACGGCGTACACGCCCTGCTTCCGCAGCGAGGCCGGGTCGTACGGGGCCGACGTGCGCGGGCTCATTCGCCAGCACCAGTTCGACAAGGTCGAACTGATGGTCTTCACGACCGCGCAGGAATCCCACAACGAACTCGAGCGGCTCACCGGCAACGCCGAGCAGGTGCTGCAGAAGCTCGGGCTCCCCTACCGCACGATGCTGCTCTGCACCGGCGACATGGGGTTCGCGTCGGCGAAGACGTACGACATCGAGGTGTGGCTGCCGAGCCAGGGTGTCTATCGCGAGATCTCCTCGTGCAGCAACACCGAGGCGTTCCAGGCGCGGCGCGCGCAGATTCGCTACCGGCCCGACGGCACGGGCAAGCCCGAGTTCGCGCACACGCTGAACGGCTCGGGTCTCGCGGTCGGGCGCACGCTGATCGCCATCCTCGAGAACTACCAGCAGGCCGATGGATCGGTGGTGGTGCCCGAGGCGCTGCGTCCGTTCATGGGCGGGCAGGAAGTCATCACCGGCAGGTAGTCACACGAGCACGACGCGCGGGGCCGCCAGGCTCTCGCGCAACACGCCCGCGCGCGGCCCACGCCGCCGCGGACGACCGGCGTCCGATACGGAGAGATGGCCGAGTGGTCGATGGCGGCGGTCTTGAAAACCGCAGTACCAGAAATGGTACCGGGGGTTCGAATCCCTCTCTCTCCGCCACTTCATCGTCTAGTCGAATCCAATAACATTCTACAACACCTGTATTAGCAACGACATACGGCGACATGCAAGTCTCACGTCGTCCATTGACTTGGAGTTGTCCCGTCGGCTGTTGAAACTCAGCGGCGGCTCAGTTGACGACTATGCGACGTTCTCCACGTCCGTGACAAGTCCGAGCTGCTGATCGCGTGCGCGTAGCGCGGCGACGAGCTGCGGCATCGCCTTGTATCCCTTCAAACGCCGGAAGCCTTTGACCGCTTCGAGCACACCGGCGGCGACCCACCGGACGACCATCTGTCCCCCGCGCCAGCGCTTCACGTTCCGTTTCACCTGGCGCGTGCGGCTGATGAGACTCTCTGCGGCGTTGGTGGTGACCAGCGAGCGCCGGAGGGCTTCAGACAGGTGGAGCCCGAGGACCGTGAGCGTTTCATCCAAGCCTTCTTTCACGCTCTCGGCGGCACTCGGGTGATCGGTCTCGAGGCGCCGGACCAGATCGAGGAGCAGGCGCTTCGCCGGCGCGACCTCCGTGCAGCGATAGGCGCGCTGGAGGCTGGCCTTCACCCAGGGACGTTGTCGCTCCGGCAGATGGTCCAGCACGTTCCGGAGCTTGTGCACCTGGCAGCGCTGGACCAGCGCGGCGTCCCCGAAGGTGTCGCGCACCGCCTTCCGCAGCGCCTTGGAGCCATCCAGCATCACCAGCAGACTGCGATCCGTGCGCAAGCCACGGCTCTGGAGATTCGCGAGCAGGCTTTGACAGAGCGTGGCGTTCTCCGTCGAGCCTTCCCACAGTCCCAGGGCGTGCTTCGCGCCATCGGCGGCGATCCCCAACGCGATGATGAGGCAGTGCTCGCCGACGTGTACGCCGTCGAGCAGCAGCCCGACGAGGTCGAGCGCGTCCAGGGACGTGGACTGCCACGCCTCGAGCTGCGCGCGGGTCTTGGCGACGAAGCGCCGACTGACGGCACTCTTGCTGGTTCCTCGACTGGCCACCATCGGCGGCAGCGGCTCCAAGCTGCGCGCGTACTGGCGGGTGGCCACGCCGACCAGCATCTGTTCGACCACGCGCCGATTCAGGGGATCCGTATCGGCCATGGCGCGAAACGTCGGCAACACGACCTCGCGTCCGTCCGCGCGCACCCGCGGACGACGAATCGCCACCTTGCGGCCACCCAGCACGACTTCGCTGGGGACCGTGCCGGCGCGCGAGGCCGCTCGGTCGGTCTGATGCGTGTACCGCGCGCCGCAGACGGCGCTGCGATCGTCCTCCAGCATCGTGGCGAGCACGCGCAAGCCTGAGCTGATGGCCAGTTCGAACAACTCAGCACGCGTGTCGACGAGGAGATCAACGAGGGAGAGATGGCGCTGGGAGGACTCCGGTTGGTGCGTGCATCCGACTGTGCGAGACTCTCGTTTCATGGCGGCTCCTTGTTGGCGGGCTTTCGCCCTGGCTTAGTCACCGGTCGTATAGCACGACCAGTGAGGAGCCGCCGCTCTTCAAATTTCAACAGCTACTGGGACATCCCCGTTCGAGGAAACAGCTGATTTTGGGCGCGTGTGTTGCGCCTCCAATGCGGCGCGGTCTCTGTAAGTCTCATTAGAAATGCCAGCCAGTACGCGAGCGCAAGGTTCTGGACCCGCCCACGATCATGGTCGCGTTGACCGGATACGGGAGCATCGCCATGGCGGTAGAGGACATCAAGCTGGGTGCTGCCAGGTACCTGACCAAGCCCGCAGACATCGAACAAGATATCTCGCCTCGCGTTTGACACGCTGAGCTTCTGGGCGCTAAGGTGTCGTTCTGATGACGCCTCTGCGTCGCGCACTCCCTCCGCTGGCGGCCATTTGGCTGTCCTGCCAGATCGGGACGGTTGCGCTCGTGCCCGTCGCCTTGTGGGTCAGTGCCGCGGACCCGCACGCGGCCGAGTGCACCTGCGGACATGGCGCGGATGCCATGTGTCCGATGCATCGCCACAAACCGGCGGGTGATCCAAACAGCCACTGCTCGATGCAGGCGTCGAATGAGACCGGCACGGGCGTGCTTACGACGATCTTTGGCGCCGCTGGTCTGATACCCGGATCAACTCCGTCACTCGCTGCTCCAGTTCCTTCGATAAACGTCAGCCCAACCGACGTTGACGTCCGAGGCGAACGTCCCGTTCCGCCAGATCCGCCTCCTCCTCGCGTCTAGTCCCACACGTCTTGCGGAGCGACCGCGTGCGGCCGTACGGCTGCGCGTTGGACGACCCGTCGCGTGCGGCGGCGACACTTCGCATTCTTGGCAGCGATTCGGCGTGCTTGACGGCAACGTCCATCGCTCGCTGACGCCCAGCCATCCCGCGCGAGTGCGGGTGGCTGTCATTGCCGGAGCGCGACGTGTCTCGTCGCGTCTGCGTGTCATTTGGGCGAGTTCAATGGGAGGACGAACGTGAGAAAGATTTGCATGGGCCTGATCGCCGTCGCGTGCTGCGCGATGGCATCCGGCACGAGCGCGTATGCGCAGGAGACGATCAATCAAGCCACGATCAGCGGGCGCGTGCTCGACCCGCAAGGCGCTGCGGTACCTGGCGCGACGGTCAGCGTGCGCCAGACCGACACGAATGTCACGGTCCAGGCCACCACCGAGGCCGATGGACGGTTCCGCTTTTCCTACCTGAAGATTGGTCCGTACGATCTGAGGGCGAAGCTCCAGGGATTCAAAGAGAACGCACGCACGTTGGTCTTGAGCGCCGGCTCGGCGTTCGATATTTCGGTCACCCTGGAAGTCGCAGGCATTGACACCGCCGTCACGGTCGTCGCTGACAGCCAGGTGCTCGAGACGGCGCGCAGCCAGATCGCGGGCACGGTGCCTCAGGCGGAGGTCCAGAACCTGCCGATGAACGGCCGCAACTTCCTCGATCTCGCGCTGCTCGTCCCAGGGGTGTCGCCCACCAACACGAACAGCACGCAGCTGTTCGCCGAGACGTCGGGTGTCTCCGGCCAGGGCATCTCGATCGCCAGTCAGCGCAATCTCTCCAACAGCTTCATCGTCGACGGGTTGTCGGCCAATGATGATGCCGCTGGGCTGAGCGGCATCCCCTTCGGCGTCGACGCCATTGAGCAATTCCAGGTCGTCACCGGCGGCGGACAAGCCGAACTCGGCCGCGCGCTCGGCGGCTACGTCAACGTGGTAACCAGAAGCGGTACCAACACACCGCACGGCACCGTCTACGGCTTCTTTCGAGACGCTGCCTTCAACGGCAAGAACGCCCTGACCGGCACGACGCTGCCGATGGACCAGCAGCAGTTCGGTGGCAGCGCGGGGGGACCGCTCGTCCGGAACCGTACTTTCTACTTCGCCAACGTCGAACAGAAACTGCTCGACCAGACCGGCGTCGTCAGCATTACGCCCGAGAACGTGACGGCGATCAACGCTAGACTCGCGCAGGTCGGCTACCAGGGGCAGTCCGTCGCCACCGGGATCTATCCGAATCCCGTGCACAGCGTGAATGTACTCGGAAAGATCGACCATCAGTTCAGCGGTGCCGATCAACTGAGCGTACGGTATGCGTTCTATAACGTCAGCTCGAAAAACGCTCGCGGCGTCGGCACGCTGAACGCTCCGTCCGGCTCGACCGGCCTGGACAACATGGATCAGTCGGTGGCCGTCAGCAATGTATTGACGCTGTCATCGAATACCGTCAATGAGACGCGAGTGCAGGTCTCACGGGGCGATCTGGAGGCCTATTCCACGGATCTCATCGGGCCACAAGTGACGATCACAGGCGTGGCGACGTTCGGCACGTTCGGGAGCAGCCCGACCCGCCGGCAGAATACCCTGTTCCAGGCCGTCAACAACCTGTCGCACCGTGCCGGCGCGCATGCCTTGCGCGCGGGCGTCGATTTTCTCTACAACGACGACACCATTACCTTTCTGCGGTCGTTCCGCGGCGCCTACACCTTCTCGTCGCTCCCGAACTTCCTGACCGGCAACTACAACGGCTACGCGCAGACGTTCGGGAACCCGGTCGTGACCCAGACGAATCCGAACGTCGGCATCTACGCCCAGGACGAATGGCGAGCCGGCTCACGGCTCACACTGAACGCGGGCCTGCGTTACGACCTGCAGTTCCTCGAGTCGATCCACACCGACACCAACAACGTCTCGCCGCGGTTCGGTTTTGCCTGGGCGCCGACGGCCTCGCAGGACTTCGTCGTTCGTGGCGGCGCCGGCCTGTTCTTCGATCGCGTGCCACTGCGCGCCACCGCCAACGCGCTGTTCTCGGCGGGAAACACCACGGATCTCACGCACCTGCGTCAGCCGCAGGTGTCCGGCATTCTTCCGTCCCAGGCCGGCGCACCGGTGTTTCCGAACATTCTCCCCGACCGCCTGTCATCCACGGCCCTCGTTGCGATCCAGACGATGGACACAAACCTGCAGAACGCCTATTCGAAGCAGGCCAACGTCGAGATCGAGCGTGCGCTTGGTGGGAGCCGGGTCGTCACCGTCGGCTATCAGTACTTCCGCGGCGACAAGCTGCTGATGTCGATCAATCAGAACGTCCCGACCTGCGTCGCGGCTGGCACCAACAATGGTTGCCGCCCCATCTCGACGTACGCGAACAACAACGACTACCGCGGCGTGGGCGACTCGAACTATCACGGCCTGCACGTGACGTTCTTGCAGCGGCCGAGGAGCTGGTCGTCGGTCCGCGTCACCTACACGCTATCGAAGTCGATGAACGACCTCGGTGAAGCGTTCTTCAGCGCACCCACCGACCCGACCAACGTCATGAAGGATTGGGGACGCTCGGACAACGACCAGCGTCACCGCCTCGTCATCAGCGGCTCCGTCAACTCGCCGATGACGCCAGGCACGACCACGTGGGAGCGAATCAGCCACGGGTTTCAGGTCAGCACGATGGTGCAGTACTACTCGGCTCTGCCGTTCAATATCGTGTCGGGCGTGAACAGCCTGCAGGGGACAGCCGGCAGGCCGTTCGCGAATGGCTCGGTGTCGACCGCGAACTTCGATGTCCGCGCGGTCGACTTCATTCCGCGCAATGCAGGCACCGGGAGCGACTTCTTCACCATGAGCCTGCGCGTCAGTCGCTCGTTTCAGTTGGGTGGCGGCCGACGTCTCGAAGGCATGATTGAGGCATTCAACCTGACCGATCGAGTCAATCCGGTCACGCGGAACACCTCGTTCGGCACCGGCTCGTATCCGTCGAGCCCATTGGCTGCGTTCAATACCGTGACGGCCGTTGGTGATCCGCGCACGCTGCAGTTCGGCGTGCGAGTCTCGTTCTGAAACGCAACGAGGAGAGCTTTGTGAAGACGCATTTCACGTTGATCGGAATAGCCACCGCTGTTCTGCTGTGGCTCGGCGCGGGAGGCTCGGTCGATACACGCAGCGGGACCGCCATCGAGATCGGCGTCACTGGCCGCGCGAACGCGAACGCCTCGATTGCCTCGAGCGGCTCATTCGTGGGTGTTGCGTGGGCGGACCGCACAAACGACGGCGTCACGGACGTCTACGTGGCGACAAGCGGCGACGGCGGGCGCTCCTTCAGAAGCCCTGTGCGAGTGAACCAGGTGCCGGGTGACGCGAGTGTCTCCGGCGAACAGCCGCCGCGAATCGTGTTGAGCGCTCGCGAATCGACCAATCCAGCAATCGTCGTGTTGTGAACTGCGAAGTCTGCATCGGGGAGGAACCTCACAGCGCCTTGAACCCAACGCCGGAGAACTGTTCAAAAAACGCTTAGCTGTTCCCCTCCGCCGGCGTCCTGGGAGGGTTCGATGACCTAACAAGGGCGGCTTCTCCAAGCGGGTGGCGCTCCGGGCGAGATGACTGAGTTTGGATCTCGTGTGGGTATGAATGTGGGAACGCGGACGACAGTGATTCTCTAAAGTACTCATTGTGAACGGCTTACTACTTATAGATGGCGGACTCTCTCTCCGCCACCCTGCACTGAACTTCGACACGCACATCGCGCTGGAATCCCGTGAGGCGTACCAGCAGGCTGCCGCCATTGAGCTGCGGGGCCGCTCCAGCGCGACGTGAACGATCCGGCAACCGTTCTTCTCCAGCGGGCCGTCCTCAACTCCTGCGCTCGCGAGCGGAGCCGGGATCCCGATACAGCACCAGATCCACCTCGACGAGGGCGTCCCGACCAAGGGCCGCGACGCCGACGGTCGTCCGCCCCGGCATGGTCGCGGGCTCATCGAAGTACTCGTGGTACACGGCGTTGAAGCCGACATAATCCCGCGCGAACTCACGAAGGTAGATGCGGACGAATACCGCGTCGCGCCATGTGTAGCCGGCCGCGTCGAGGATCGTGCCCAGGTTCCGGAAGCACGCGCGCGCCTGTCCCTCGATCGCGTTCGGCAGCGCCTCGTGCGGCGCCGCCGGGTCGAGCGGCAGCTGTCCGGTGACGTAGAGGAATCCGCCGGCCTCGATCGCGTGCGCGTACTGCACGCTCGGCGGCGGCGGCGGCGCGTCCTTCACGAAGATGTGTCGCTTCATTCCTCAATCCTACCTGGCCCATTGGCCGAAGGCCCTAAACGTGGCCTATGAGGTGTTTACCTCACTGAGCCTCGCCCCGCCCCCCCATACGCTCCGGAACTGGGGACGTGTTCTCGGACCCATCCCGTCTATCGCACATTTCAAGGAGCGAACACATGCACACACGCATCAGCGCTCTCCTCATCGCCATCGTCCTCACCCTCACGGGTCTGGCGGTCGCGCAGGAGCGAGGGGGCAACATCGCCGGAACGGTGTTGGACTCTCAGGGGGCAGTGGTCCCCGGCGTCAGCGTTTCGATGACCAACCAGCAGAGCAAC
>CANIAI010000003.1 GCA_947465275.1 Acidobacteriota bacterium
TCCGGATGTTCGCGTTCTTCAGGCAGTTGTAGGAACGAACCGAGAGTTCGAGTTCCTCGACGCTCTTGTCGAGGTTCTCGTTCAGCGCGCCGGAGCGGGGCTGGTCGGCCTGCGGTTCCGCCATCTCGTCAGCGTCTTCGACGTTGATGAAGATGTTCAGGTGGTCGCGCACCAGCTTGGCGGCGAGCGACACCGCGTCGCTGGCGGTCACCGAGCCGTTCGTCCAGACGTCGAGCGTGAGCTTGTCGTAGTCGGTGGTCTGGCCGAGACGGGCCGCTTCCACCAGGTAGTTCACCTTCTTGACCGGCGAGTGGACCGAATCGATCGGGATCCAGCCGATGCCGAGGTCTTCGTCGAAGTTCTTGTCGGCCGACACATAGCCGCGGCCGCGCTTCATGCGCATCTCCATGTGGAGCTGGCCACCCTCGGAGACGGTCGCGATGTGCGCCTCGGGATCGAGGACTTCGACGTCGGCGTCGCCCTCGATGTCCTTCGCCTTGACCACGCCCGGCTTGTCGACGCGCAGGTACAGCGTCTTGGTGTGGTCGACATGCAGCTTGAACGGAATCTGCTTCAGGTTGAGGATGATATCGGTCGCGTCCTCGACCACGCCCGGAATCGGCGAGAACTCGTGGAGTACGCCGTCGATCTTCACCGCGGTGATCGCCGCGCCCTCGATCGAGGAGAGCAGCACGCGACGCATCGCGTTGCCGATCGTCGTGCCGAACCCGCGCTCGAACGGCTGCGCGTAGAACCGGCCGTACTTGTCGGTGAGCGTCTCACGGTCGAACTCGAGACGCTTCGGACGCTGGAAACCCTTCCACAACATCATCTGTATACCTCTCGCCAACGGGCCGGCAGCTCCGGCCTCCAGACCTGCGGGTTGACCCACCAGCCTCCCGCTGCAGGCCTGACGAGCTGCGGGCTGGGGGTTGCGAAGCGGCCCGACCGGATGTCCGGGGGCCGCTGACGTGCTACTTCGAGTAGAGCTCGACGATCAGCTGCTCCTGGACGGGCAGGTTGATCTGCTCGCGCGTCGGAACGGAGCTGACCTTCGCGGACATCCCCTCGGCGTCGTACTGGAGCCACTCCGGCACGCCACGGCCCTTGACCTCGGCCAGCGCGTGCTCGACGGCCGCATTCTTCCGGCTCGAGGCCCGGAGGGCGACCACGTCGCCCGGCTTGACCGAGAACGACGGAATGTCGACCTTGCGCCCGTTCACCGTGAAGTGACCATGCCGCACGAGCTGACGGGCCGCCGCACGCGAGGTGGCGAAGCCAAGACGGTACGCCACGTTGTCGAGGCGCCGTTCGAGCAGCTGGAGCAGCGTCTCGCCCGTGATGCCGCGGGTGCGCTCTGCGTGCTCGAAGTAGCGACGGAACTGCTCCTCGAGCACCCCGTAGATGCGCTTGACCTTCTGCTTCTCACGGAGCTGCACGCCGTAGCCGACGAGCTTCGACTTGCGCGCCTTGCCGTGCTGCCCAGGGACGAAGTTGCGCTTCTCGATGGCGCACTTGTCGGTGTAGCAGCGCTCGCCCTTGAGGAACAGCTTCATGCCCTCACGGCGGCACAGGCGGCAAACGGGTCCGATGTAACGAGCCATTTAATCCAATCCTCGAATCTACAAATAGACAGCGCTCAGACGCGGCGACGCTTCGTGGGCCGGCAGCCGTTGTGCGGAATCGGCGTGATGTCGCGAATCGACTTCACCTCGATGCCCACGGTCTGCAGGGCGCGAATCGCCGACTCACGGCCGGAGCCGGGTCCCTTGACGCGGACCTCGACCGAGCGGAGCCCGTAGGTCTTCGCGGTGTTCCCCGCGTTCACGGCCGCCTGGGTCGCCGCGTACGGCGTGCCCTTGCGCGAGCCCTTGAAGCCGATGCCGCCGGCGCTCGACCACGCGATCACGTTCCCCTCAGTATCGGTGATGGTGACCTGCGTGTTGTTGAAGGACGCGTGGATGTGCACCAGTCCGTGATGGACGACGCGCTTCTCGCCGCGCTTCTTGAACGCCTTGCGGGGCTTCCCGGCCTCGCCCTTCTTCTCGCCTGCTTCACTCTTGGCCATAGCTGCTCAGTCTCGCTCGCGGACCGCGGTTAGACGGTCTTCTTCTTGGCGACAGCGCCCTTGCGCGGGCCCTTGCGGGTGCGGGCGTTCGTCTTCGTGCGCTGCCCGCGCACCGGGAGGTTGCGGCGGTGCCGAAGGCCCCGGTAGCAGCCGATTTCCATCAGTCGCTTGATGTTGAGCGAGATCTCCTTCCGGAGGTCACCCTCGACGCCACCGACTTCTTCGAGTACGCGGCTGATCTTCCGGACATCGTCCTCGGACAGGTCCTTCACGCGAATGTCGGGGCTCACGCCGGCAGCCGCCAGGATGTCGTTGGAACGCTTCCGAGCGATTCCGTAGATGTAGGTGAGCCCAATCTCGATCCGCTTGGTTCGCGGAAGATCAACGCCGGCAATTCGAGCCATGTCGTTCTCTCTGCTCCGTTCTCGCTTCTTCAGTCCCGGTTCACGTTATGCGTGAACGGCCATTATCCCTGACGCTGCTTGTGCTTCGCGTTCGCGCAGATCACCCGAACGACCCCACGACGGCGGACGACCTTGCACTTGTCGCAAATACGCTTCACAGACGCTCGAACCTTCATCGCACCCTCGTCTCATCGCGGACAGGAGGCCTCGCCGTCTTCCGGTCGGTGGCGCCACCCTGCCTGCCCCAGTTCTACCTGCCCACGACCCGCACGATCCGCCCGCGGCTGACGTCTCGCGGAGCCAGTCGCAGCTCCACCCGATCGCCCACGAGCACCCGCACGAAGTTCCGTTCTGAACTCAGTGCCGAACCCGACGTTCCCGAGCCCAGGTGAGCGAGAACCCGTCGGGGTCCGTCAAGCTCGACCTGATACAGCCCGCTCGGGAGCTGCGCAACCACCGTCCCCTCCACGGTCTCCCGCGGGGGCGGGGTCACGACGTTACGACGAGACCGCGGCGCCCAGCAGCTGGCGCGCGCGTTCCCTGTCGGCCTCACGCAGCGTGAGGATTTCACATCCCTCGGCCGTCACCGCTACGGTGTGCTCGAAGTGAGCAGACAGGCTCCCGTCCTTCGTCACGGCCGTCCAGCCGTCGTTCAGCACCTTCACCGCGGCGCGACCAGCGTTCACCATCGGCTCGATGGCCAGGACCATGCCTTCCGCGAGGCGCGGACCACGGCCGCCAGGGCCGTAGTTGGCAATCTGCGGTTCCTCGTGCAGCGAGGTCCCGATCCCGTGGCCAACGAACTCCCGCACGATCGAGAACCCGTGCGCCTCGGCGTGCCGTTGGACGGCCGCACCGATGTCGGTCACCCGCGCACCCGGCTTCACCGCCTCGATGCCCCGGAAGAGCGACTCCTCCGTGACCCGCAGCAGTTCCGCAGCCGGCGTCGAGACCTTGCCGACCGGCACCGTCACGGCGCTGTCGCCGTAGAACCCATCGAGCTTCGCACCCATGTCGATGGAGAGGATGTCTCCCTCGACCAGCGGCCGCTCGGACGGGATGCCGTGCACCACCTGCTCGTTCAGCGACGCACAGATGGTCGCGGGATAGCCGTGGTAGCCCTTGAAGGCCGGCTCGGCTCCCGCCTCACGCACCCGGCGCTCGGCGATCTGGTCGATCTCCTGCGTGGTCGCTCCCGGCACCGCCAGGGTGCGCAGTTCGGCGAGAATCGCCCCGACCAGCTGGTTCACGCGGCGCAGTTTGTCGAGCTCCGCACGCGACCGACACACAATCATTTCAGGCGCCCTTACCCTGGGTCCCGTCCATTGTAGTGGCTGGAGCCCCGGTTTCGCCGGCTTCCGACCGCGAGCGGTGCGCTTCCGCACCGACCGCCGCCGCGTCGTCCAGGACGGTATCGAGGTCGAAGGCCACCTGATCAGGCGCCTGAGCCCCGTTTACCACCCGGAACGTCTGCCGCCCCTGGTAGTACTCCACCAGCGGGAAGGTCTGCCGTTCGTACACCTTCAGCCGTTCAACGACCACGTCGCGGCTGTCGTCCGCCCGGTAGGCGAGCTCGCCGCCGCACTTTCCACAACTCCGCGCCTCGCTGCCGAACGGGTCGGCATTCGTGCCGCAGCTCGAGCAGATGCGCCGCCCGCTCAGGCGCCGCACCAGTTCCTGGAACGGCACCCGGATGTCGATCACCACGAGCGGACCGTTGTCGCGCTCCTCGATGATCCGGTCGAGGGCCTGCGCCTGTGGCACCGTCCGCGGGAAGCCGTCGAGCAGGAAGCCCTGGTGATCCAGGTCGTGCTGCAGGAGCCGCTCACGGACGATCGCAATCATCGTCTCGTCGTCCACCAGTTCCCCGGTGGACATCACCGACAGCGCCAGCTGACCGACAGGCGTCTGATCCTTGATCGCCTGGCGCAGGATGTCGCCCGTCGAAATCTTCAGCAGGCCGCGTTCACGCGCGACGCGCCCTGCCTGGGTGCCCTTCCCCGCGCCGGGGGGGCCCATCATGATGAGGTTCAGCCCCATCGTCAGCCGCGGCGGCCACGGATCCGGGTCTTCTTCATGAACCCGTCGTAGTGCCGCATGATCAGCTGCGACTCCACCTGCTGTACCGTGTCCATCGCGACGCCGACGACGATCAGCAGGGTCGTTCCGCCGAAGAAGAACGACACCCCGAGCCCCTGCGTGAACCACTGCGGCAGCACCGCATCCAGCCGCTCCCCGATGAACGGGATCGGCGCCACCTTGAACCCGGTGATCAGAAATTCGGGCAGGATGGCGACGGCGGCGAGGTAGAGCGCCCCGACGAGCGTGATACGCGCGAGAATCGTGTCGATGTACTCGGCGGTCCGCTTGCCCGGACGGATGCCCGGGATGAAACCGCCGTACTTGCGCATGTTCTCGGCCACGTCATCAGGATTGAAGATGATGGCCGTGTAGAAGTAGGCGAAGAAGACGATGCCGACGATGTAGAGCAGGTTGTACAGCGGCATGCCGTACGCCAGCTGGTCGATGATCGACTGTCCCCAGCCGCCCGCCGCGAACATCGTCCCGAGCGTGGCCGGGAACGCCAGGATGGACGAGGCGAAGATGACCGGGATGACGCCGCCGGTGTTCACCTTCAGCGGGATGTGCGTGCTCGAACCGCCGTACTGCCGCCGGCCAACCACGCGTTTGGCGTACTGGACGGTGATGCGCCGGTGTCCGCGCTCGACGAAGATGATCGCGCCGACGACCGCGACCATCATCACTACGAGGAACAGGATCCGGATCAGGCTGATCTGCCCGGCGTTCATCTGGCTGAACGTCGTGATGATGGCGCCCGGGAACCCGACCACGATGCCGGCGAAAATCAGCAGCGACATGCCGTTGCCGATGCCGCGCTCGGTGATCTGCTCACCGAGCCACATGATGAACGCGGTGCCGGTCGTCAGCGTCAGGACGCAGAGGAGCCGGAAGCCCCAGCCCGGGTTGTAGACCAGCGGCAGGCCGCCGGCGATGTTCGTGTTGCGCTCGAGGAAGATCGCAATGCTCAGCGCCTGGACGACCGCGAGCACGACCGTCAGGTAGCGCGTGTACTGGGTGATCTTGCGCCGGCCCAGCTCGCCTTCCTTCGACAGCCGCTCGAGATACGGCCAGACGACCGTGAGCAGCTGGAGGATGATCGACGAGCTGATGTAGGGCATGATGCCCAGCGCGAAAATCGTCACGCGCGACAGGTTCCCGCCCGAGAACATGTCGTACAGCCCGAACATCGTGTTGCGAGCCTGCTCGGCGAGCAGCAGCAGCGCATCCTGGTTCACACCCGGGGTCGGGATGTGGTTACCGACCCGGTACACGCCGAGCAACGCCAGCGTGAACAGGATCCGGTTGCGCAGATCCGTGACGGCGAACAGGTTCTTGAGCGGGTTGTTATCCATCGCTAACTCCGCAGGAGCCTCGGAGGCCTGCTTCAGGCGTGGGCAGCGATCAACTCCGCCGCACCACCGGCCGCGGCGAGCTTCTCAGCCGCCTTGCCGCTGAACTTGTGCGCGCGAACCGTGATGCCCTTGCCGATATCACCACGCGCCAGCACCTTGACGGGCTGACGGGTGTTGGCGATGAGGCCGCGCTCGACGAGGAGCTCGGGCGTCACGATCGTGCCTACATCGAAGCGCTCCGCGAGCACGTCGAGGTTCACGACCGAGTACTCCGTCCGGAACGGGTTGTGGAAGCCGCGCTTCGGGATGCGCCGGTGGAGCGGCATCTGGCCGCCTTCGAACCCGCGCTTGAACTTGTAGCCCGAACGCGACTGGGCACCCTTGTGGCCGCGACCCGCCTGCGTGCCCTGGCCGGTACCATGACCGCGCCCGACGCGCTTCTTCGAGTGCTTCGACCCTTCCGACGGCTTCAGATTGCTCAAATCCATGGGTGACTCCGCTCGTCTCTTCCGCGTGCTGTCTATTCTTCGACCGTGACGAGGTGGCGGACCTTGAGGATCATGCCGCGCGTCTCGGCCGTGTCGGGCAGCTCCACCGAGTGGCGGATGCGCCGCAGTCCCATGCCTTCGACCGTCTTCGCCTGCGTCTTGTTGAACCCGATCGTGCTCTTGACGAGCGTGACCTTGAGCCGCTTCCCGGTAGTGTTGTTAGCCATCGTCAATCCCGCCAGTTCCCGCGGCCTCAGGCCCCGAGGAGCTCGGCCTCTTCCTTGCCCCGCATGCGCGCGACGAACGCCGGATCCTTCAGGTCCATCAGGCCGGCGAAGGTGGCCCGCACCACGTTGTGGGCGTTGGCCGACCCGAGCGACTTGGTGAGGACGTTCTGGATGCCGCACGACTCCACCACCGCGCGGACCGCGCCGCCGGCGATGAGGCCCGTGCCATCCGGAGCGGGCTTCAGCAGCACGCTGCCGGAACCGAACTTTCCGACGACCTGGTGCGGGATGGTGTTGCCGCGGAGCGGCACCCGAATCAGGTTCTTCTTGGCGGCCTCGATGCCCTTCTTGATCGCGGACGGCACTTCCTTGGCCTTGCCGATGCCGAAGCCGACGATCCCGTGCCCGTCACCGACGACGACGAGGGCACTGAAGCTGAGGTTCTTGCCGCCCTTCACGACCTTCGTCACGCGGTTGATCGCGACGACCGTGTCCTTGATATCGATCTGCGAGCCGTCGATCTTCTCGCGCGTGCGGTTCATCAATGCCATGAGCTAGAACTCCAGACCTGCTTCGCGGGCCGCATCGGCCACTGCCTTGACTCGCCCGTGATAGAGGAACCCGTTCCGGTCGAACACGACGCGGCTCACGCCCTTCTGGAGCAGCCGCTCGGCAATGGCTTTCCCGATGGCCTTGGCGCCGGCGATATTGCCGCCCTTCGCCTCGGCCGGCAGGCCGCCCTTCACGGCGGGTTCCACGGTGGACGCCGCGGCGATCGTCTGACCGCTTGCGTCGTCGATCACCTGCACGTAGATGTGCGCCACGCTGCGGAACACGGTCAGGCGCGGACGCACCTGCGTTCCAGTCACGCGTTTGCGAATCCGGTGCTTGATCCGGTCGCGGCGATCCTCTCTTGTCTTGATCCTCATCGTCGATCCCTCAAGGACTACTTCGCGCCGGTCTTGCCGACCTTCTTCTTCAGCACCTCGCCCGTGTACCGTACGCCCTTCTGCTTGTACGGGTCGGGCTTGCGGAGCCGGCGGATGTTGGCCGCCACCTGGCCAACGAGCTGCCGATCGGCGCCCGTCACCACGATGTGCGTCATCTTGTCCACCACCACGTCGATGCCGGTGGGGACGTCGAACACCACCGGGTGGGAATAGCCAAGTGCGAAGTGCACCTGCTTCCCCTTCAGTTCCGCGCGGTAGCCGACGCCGACGATGTCGAGTTCCTTCTTGAACCCGTCCGTCACGCCGGCGACGGCGTTGGCGACCAGGCTGCGCGCGAGCCCGTGGTACTTCTTCAGGGACGCCTCCTCGCGAGCGAGGGTCGCCACCAGCTGACCGTCGGCCTGCGAGAACACGATTCCGGGCGGGAGCACCTGCCGCAGCTTCCCCTTCGGGCCCTGCACTTCCACCGCATCGGGGGCCACCGTGACGGTCACACCCTTCGGGATCGCGATCGGCTTCTTACCAATTCGAGACATCGTTTCAACCTCGGGAGGGACCACCCTCCGGCTCGTCCCGCCCCGTCAGGAGCGTGAGCCCGGCCCCCGGACCGCCGTCCTCGGGCCTCAATCCAGCCAATTCACCCTGCGTCTGTCACTCGCGGCCCCTGCCCCGTGGGCCGGCGCCGCACCAGCCCGGCCATCGGCCGGACGGTGCTACCAGACGTTACAGAGCACCTCGCCGCCGACGCCCGCCTTGCGGGCCGCGCGGCCGGTCATCACGCCACGCGAGGTGGTCAGGATGTTCGTGCCGAGGCCACCGAGGACCGTCGGCACGTCTTCCACGCCGAGGTACACGCGGCGACCGGGACGGCTGATCCGCTCGAGGCCGGTGATCACGCGCTCGCCGTGCGGACCGTACTTGAGGAACATCCGGATCGTCGGGCGCGCCGCGCCCTTGTCCTGCGGCACGTCGACGAGACGGAAGCCCTGGATGTAGCCCTCGTCCTGGAGGATGCGCGCAATGTCCGTCTTCAGGCGGCTCGCGGGCACTTCAACCCGCGCGTGCTTCGCCGAGACAGCATTGCGGATCCGGGTAATCATGTCGGAAATCGGATCGGTCATCTTCGTTCCCTTACCAGGAGCTCTTCGTCACGCCCGTGATGTCGCCCTCGAGGGCCGCCTTGCGGAAGCAGAGTCGGCACATCGCGAACTTCCGCATGTAGGCGCGCGGGCGGCCGCACAGCCTGCACCGGTTGCGCAGGCGAATCTTGTACTTCGGCGCCTTGGCCTCTTTGGCGATCTTTGCAGTCGTTGCCATCTGATCCTCGAAGTCGAGCTTACGAGCCCGTGCGGAAGGGCATCCCGATGAGCTGCAGCAGCTTCCGCGCTTCCTCGTCCGTCTTGGCGGTCGTCACGACCGACACGTTCATCCCGCGCGCCTTGTCGACCTTCATGTAGTCGATTTCGGGGAAGAGCAGCTGGTCGCGAAGCCCCAACGTGAAGTTGCCACGACCGTCGAAGCCGCGCGGCGACACGCCGCGGAAGTCGCGGACGCGGGGCAGCGCCAGGCTGATCAGGCGATCGAGGAACTCGTACATCCGCTCGCCGCGGAGGGTCACCATCGCGCCGACCGGCATGCCCTGCCGGAGCTTGAACTGGGCGATCGACTTGGTCGCGCGCCGGGCGACGGCCTTCTGACCGGTGACCTTCTGGATCTCATCGAGACCCACGTCAACGAGCTTCGCGTTCTGCGTCGCCTCGCCGAGCCCCATGTTGACCACGACTTTCGTGATCTTGGGGATGGCCATCACGTTCTTGTAGCCGAACTCCTTGGAGAGCGCCGGCACGACTTCCTGCTGATACTTCTCTCTCAGGCGGCTCATTTGTCGACCACTCCCTCGCACTTCCGGCAGACGCGCACCTTGCGACCGTCGGCGAGCAGCTTGTGCCCGATCCTGGTCATCTTGCCGCACTCGGGGCAGACGAGCTGGACGTTGCTGGCGTGCATCGATGCCTCGCGCTCGACGATGCCACCCTTGATGTTGCGCTGGGGGTTGGGCTTCGTGTGGCGCTTGATGAGGTTCACGCCCTCGACCACGACACGGTTCTTGTCCGGGTCGACCCTCAGGACACGGCCGCGCTTCCCGTTGTCCTTCCCCGTCGTCACCACGACGTTGTCGTTGCGGCGAATTGGTGTTTGCAGTCTCGACATCGTTTCTTTCCCGGCGGAATCAGACGTCCGCCACTTCAGCTTGTCCCGAGCGGGCCTGTCGGCCGTCGCGCTACAGGACCTCCGGTGCCAGGGAGATGATCTTCATGAACCGGCGCTCGCGAAGTTCGCGGGCCACGGGGCCGAACACGCGCGTGCCGATGGGCTCGTTCTGGTCGTTGACGAGCACCGCGGCATTCCGGTCAAACCGGATGTAGCTGCCGTCGCGACGGCGCTGCTCCTTGACCGTGCGGACGATGACCGCCTTCACGACCTGCCCCTTCTTGACCGTGCCGTCGGGCGTCGCTTCCTTGACCGAGGCGGTGACGATGTCGCCAAGCCGCGCGTAGCGTCCCGTCGAGCCGCCGATTGGGTTGATCACCGAGATCTTGCGCGCCCCCGAGTTGTCGGCGACATCCAAGACCGATCGCATCTGAATCATGGCTTGTCTCCGTTAGACCTGGGGCGCCTTCTCGACGACGCGGGTGACAATCCAGCGCTTCCGCCGCGAGAGCGGACGCGTTTCAGCGATGGCGACGGTGTCGCCCGGCTTCGCTTCGTTGTTCTCGTCGTGCGCGACGAACTTGGACGTCTTGCGCTGGCTCTTGCCGTAGACGCCATGCCGAATCTGGCGTTCGACGGCGACCACCACCGTCTTGTCCATCTTGTCGCTGACGACCGTGCCGGTCAGTTGTGCCTTGACGCTCATCTCGTACCGACCTTCTCCCGGAGGATGGTCTTCACCTTCGCGAGATCCTTCCGGACCGTGCGGACCTTGGCTGGCGCCTCGAGCTGGCCCATGGACTTCTGGATACGGAGCCGGAAGAGCTGATCGTCGAGCTCCTTCTCACGGCCGCGCAGCTCGTCTACCGACAGCTCACGGATTTCTGCCACCTTCATGACGCCTTCTCCTGCGCGAACCGGGTGGCGAACTTCGTCTTGATCGGAAGTTTTGCCGACGCCAGTTCCATCGCCCGGCGGGCATCCGGCTCGCTCACACCCTCCATCTCGAAGAGGATGCGGCCCGGACGGACCACGCACACCCATTCCTCGGGTGCGCCCTTGCCCTTACCCATTCGGGTTTCCTGGGGCTTCTTGGTGATGGGCTTGTCCGGGAAGACCCGGACCCAGATCTTGCCGCCGCGCTTGATGAACCGGGTCATCGCGACGCGGGCTGCCTCGATCTGGCGCGCCGTCATCCAGCAGGGCTCCATGGCCTTGAGCCCGAAGTCTCCGAAGGAGACGTCCGAACCACGCCAGGCCTTGCCGGCCATGCGGCCGCGCTGCTGTTTCCTGTACTTGACCTTCTTCGGCATCAACATGGTGTTGATCCTTCCTTACGCCCGAGCCGGTCGGCGCGGCGCGCGATCGCGGTATTCCTCGTCGCGACCGACGCGCGGCACGAGCCGCTCACCCTTGTAAAGCCACACCTTCACGCCAATCTGGCCGTAGGTGGTGTTCGCTTCCGCAAAGCCGTAGTCGATGTCGGCGCGCAGCGTCTGCAGCGGCAGCTGCCCGTGCAGGTACCACTCCGAGCGCGCGATTTCCGCACCGTTCAAACGGCCCGACACGCGAACCTTGATACCGCGGGCGCCGAACCGGAGCGCCGACTCGACCGCCTTGCGCATCGCCCGCCGGAACGCCACGCGCTTCTCGAGCTGCTGGGCGACCGATTCGGAAATGAGCTGCGCCTCGAGTTCCGGCTTCTGGATCTCCTGGATGTTGATGAAGACCTCGCGGCTCGTGCGCTTCTGAATTTCCTGCTTCAGCTTGTCGACTTCCGTCCCCTTGCGCCCGATGATGATGCCCGGACGCGAGGTATAGATGTCGATCTTCAGCTTGTTGGCGGCGCGCTCCGTCTCGATGCGCGAGACGCCGGCGTGCGCGAAGCGCTTCTTCAGATCCGCCCGCAGGGCCAGATCCTCGTGCAGCAGCTTTGCGTAATCACGGTCCGAGTACCACCGCGACCGCCACGTCTTGTTGAATCCGAGCCGGAACCCGTAAGGGTGAACCTTCTGGCCCACGTGTATCTCCTGTCCTTTACGCCTGGGCCGAGGCTGACGCCCGGCTCTTCTTCGCCTTCGCCTGCCCCGTGGCCGCGCCGCCGCCGACCGCCGCGATCTTCAGCGGCCGCTCGGCCACTTTCACGGTGAGGTGCGCGGTCCGCTTGACGACCCGGTAGGCACGACCCATCGGGGCCGGGCGTACCCGCTTCTGCGAAGGTCCCTGGTCGGCGTAGCACGCCGACACGTAGAGCCGGTCGATATCGCCGCCGAAGCCTTCCTTCTGCTGAAGGTTCGCCACCGCCGACCGCAGCACCTTCGCCAGGTCGTGCGCGACGGTCTTGCGGGTGAACTGCAGTGTCGCGAGCGCCTGGTTGACGCCCTTGCCTCGAATCAGCTCGCACACGAGCCCGGCCTTCTGGGCCGACGTGCGGATGTTGCGAGCGGTTGCCTGCGCTTCCATCTGGATCGTCCTTTACGACTTGGCCGGCGAGGCCGATGCGGCCTTCTCCGTCTTCGTGGTGTGGCCCTTGAACGTGCGCGACGGGGCGAACTCGCCGAGCTTGTGGCCCACCATGTTCTCCGTCACGTACACCGGGATGAACTTCTTCCCGTTGTGCACGGCCATCGTGTGCCCCACCATCTCGGGAATCACGGTCGAGCGGCGCGACCAGGTCTTGATGACCTTCTTTTCGTTCGCCCGGTTCATCCCCTCGATCTTCTCGAGCAGCGGGGTATCGATGAACGGGCCCTTCTTCAGTGAACGACTCATGTCAGTGTCCTGTCAGCGTGCCGCGGTTACTTGTTCCGCCGCTGGACGATGAAGCGCGTCGTGTCCTTCCGACGGCGCGTCTTGTAGCCCTTCGTCGGCTGGCCCCACGGCGTCACCGGGTGACGACCGCCCGAGGTCTTGCCCTCACCACCACCGAGCGGGTGGTCGACCGGGTTCATGGCCACGCCGCGGACGTGCGGGCGCTTGCCGAGCCACCGGCTGCGACCGGCCTTGCCGATCGAGACGTTCTCGTGGTCGAGATTGCCGACCTGGCCGATCGTCGCCACGCACTCCACGTTGATCTTGCGGATCTCGCCGGAGGGGAGCTTGACCGAGGCGTAGGCCCCTTCGCGCGCCACCAGCTGCACCGACGAACCGGCGCTGCGGGCGAGCTGACCACCCTTGCCGGGACGCAGTTCCAGGTTGTGGATCTGGGTGCCCAGCGGGATGTTCTTCAGCGGGAGGCAGTTACCCGGCAGGATGTCGACGTGGTCGCCCGACACCACCGTGTCGCCCACCTTCACACCGACGGGCTGAAGGATGTAGCGCTTCTCGCCGTCCGCGTAGGTGATCAGCGCGATGCGCGCCGAGCGATTGGGGTCGTACTCGATCGTCGAGACCTTCCCGGGGATGTCCTTCTTGTCGCGCTTGAAATCGATGATGCGATACAGGCGCTTATGGCCGCCACCACGCCACCAGGACGTGAGCTCGCCCTGGTTATTGCGACCGCCGGAGCGGTGCAGCTTCTCGGTCAGCGGACGATACGGCTCGGTGGCCGTGATCTCGTCGAACGTCTGAACCGTGTGGAACCGCGAGCCTGCCGACGTCGGCTTGAACTTACGAATGGGCATCTGTTGTCACCCTAGCGAGAAATCGCTTACGCGCCCTGCAGGAAGTCGGGGAGCGCCTGGCCCTCCCGCAGCTTCACGTAGGCCTTCTTCCAATCCGAGCGGCGGCCGATGTACTTGCCCTGGCGCCGGAACTTGCCGTGCGCGAGAGACGTACGGACGCTCTCGACCTTCGAGCCGAAGAGCGCCTCGACGGCGCGCTTGATGTCGATCTTGTTCGCGTCCGTCGCCACCTGGAAGCAGAGCGTCCGTCCATCCTCGCGGATGACGGTCGTCTTCTCGGTGATCAGCGGGCGCCGGATGACTTCAGTCAGTTTCATGGCTTGGCTCTGTCGCGCTGTGGGGCGCGCTCTAGCCTCTCCCCTAGGAGGAGAGGGCCTCCTGCAGCTTCTCGATCGCCGCCCGCGTCAGCACGACCCGGCGCGTGTTCATCACGTCGCGCGCGCTCACCCGGTTGCTCGGCAGCAGGCGGACGCCCTCGATGTTGCGAACCGACAGCGCGAGCTTGTCTTCCGGCTGCACGTCGACGAGCAGCGCCTTGCCGGCGATACCCAGGCGCTTCAGCATCTCGGCGGCCGCCTTCGTCTTGATGTCGCTGACGCTGAGCGCCTCGACGATCGTGACCTGGCCGTCCTTGAGCTTCTGCATCAGCGCCGCGCGCAGCGCGCCGAGCTCGACCTTCTTCGGCAGCGAGTAGTCGTAGCTGCGCGGCTGGGGGCCGAACGTCGTGCCGCCCTTGCGCCACAGCGGATTGCGGATTTCGCCGACACGGGCGCGGCCGGTGCCCTTCTGGCGCCACGGCTTCTTGCCGCTGCCGCTCACGTCGGCGCGGGTCTTCGTGGCGTGCGTGCCGCGGCGTGCCGCGGCGTTCGCGTGGACGACCGACTCGTGAATCAGGTCGGTCTTGACGCGGCCGCCGAACACCTCGTCGCGCAGGTCGAGCGAGCCGACCTTTTCGTTCTGCTGGTTGACGATGTCAATCTGCATGGCTACTTCTTGCCCTTCTTCTTGACGGGCTCAACCTGGGCCACGCGCACCGGCTTGGCCGCGATGGCCTTCCGGATGACGACGATGGCGTTCGGGCCGCCGGGCACCGCGCCCTCGACCAGGATCAGGTTGTTCTCCGGGTCGACGCGCAGCACCTTGAGGTTCCGCACCGTCACCCGGTCGCTGCCCATGTGGCCGCCCATGCGCATGCCCTTGACGACACGCGACGGGAACGACGAGGCGCCGATCGAGCCGGGCGCCCGGTGGAACATCGAGCCGTGCGAGGCACGACCGCCGGCGAAGTGGTGCCGCTTGACGACACCCTGGAAGCCCTTGCCGCGGCTGGTGCCGATGACGTCGACACGCTCGCCGTCGGCGAAGATGGAGACGCCGACCAGGTCACCCGGCTTCACCGGGTCACTGCCAGCCTTCACCTTCAGCTCGCGGCGCACGCGCGTCGGCGGCACACCAGCCTTCTTGAAGTGCCCGGCCGTCGGCTTGTTCTCCTTGGTGCCCTTCGGATCGACGAGCCCGAGCTGCACAGCCTCGTAGCCGTCGGTCGCGACGGTCTTCACCTGGGCGACGACGCAGGGGCCGGCCTTGAGCACGGTCGCCGGCTGCACGACGCCGTCGGCGCCGAAGATCTGCGTCATGCCGACTTTCTTGCCAATGAGTCCTGTCACCATATCGCTATCCGCGCAGTCCGCGTCCTGTCTACTTCCCGTGTTCCTTGCCGAACGCCTTGATCTCGACGTCGACACCAGCCGGGAGGTCGAGCTTCATCAGCGCATCGACCGTCTGCGGCGTCGGTTCGAAAATATCGATCAGACGCTTGTGCGTACGGATCTCGAACTGTTCACGCGACTTCTTGTCGACGTGCGGCGACCGAAGCACGGTCCACTTGTTCTTGGCGGTCGGCAGCGGAATCGGACCCGCCAGACGCGCCCCGGTCCGCTTGGCCGTCTCCACGATCTCGCCCGTCGACTGGTCGAGAATCCTGGAGTCGTACGCCTTCAGACGAATTCGAATCTTGTCGCTGAACATCTCTGGTTCCTGCTGACTGTTACTCGAGGATCTCGGTGATCGTGCCGGCGCCCACCGTGCGGCCGCCCTCACGAATCGCGAACCGGCTGCCCTTCTCGATGGCGGTCGGCGTGATCAACTCGCCCGTGATCGGCGTGTTGTCTCCCGGCATCACCATCTCGACGCCTTCCGGCAGCCGCAGAATCCCCGTCACATCCGTCGTCCGGATGTAGAACTGCGGGCGGTAGCCGCTGAAGAACGGCGTGTGCCGGCCGCCTTCTTCCTTCGACAGGATGTAGACCTCACCCTTGAACTTCGTGTGCGGCGTGATCGTCCCCGGCTTGGCCAGCACCTGGCCCCGCTCGACGTCGCTCTTTTCCACACCCCGCAGCAGCACGCCGACGTTGTCGCCCGCCTGCCCTTCGTCCAGGAGCTTCCGGAACATCTCGACCCCGGTGACCACCTTCTTCACCGTCGGCTTGAAGCCGATGATCTCGATTTCCTCGCCCACCTTCACCCGGCCGCGCTCGATACGCCCCGTCACCACCGTCCCACGGCCCGAAATCGAGAACACGTCCTCGATCGGCATCATGAACGGCTTGTCCGTGTCGCGTTCCGGCAGCGGGATGTAGGTGTCGAGCGCCTCCATCAGCTTCAGGATCGACTCCACGCCCTTCTCGTCGCCGTTGATCGCGCCCAGCGCGCTCACGCGCACCACCGGCACGTCATCACCGGGGAAGCCGTAGCTGCTCAGCAGCTCGCGCACTTCCATCTCGACCAGGTCCAGCAGTTCCGGGTCGTCGACCGCGTCGACCTTGTTCAGCGCCACGACCAGATACGGCACGTTGACCTGCTTCGCGAGGAGCACGTGCTCCCGCGTCTGCGGCATCGGGCCGTCGGTCGCGCTCACCACGAGGATGGCGCCGTCCATCTGCGCCGCGCCCGTGATCATGTTCTTGATGTAGTCGGCGTGGCCCGGGCAGTCGACGTGCGCGTAGTGCCGGTTCGCCGTCCCGTATTCCACGTGGCTCGACGCGATCGTCAGAATCTTCGTGTCGTCACGCCGACCCTGCGACTCCGACGCCTTGGCCACTTCGTCATACGGCACGAACTTCGCCCAGCCCTTGTCCGCCGCGACCTTCGTCAGCGCCGCCGTCAGCGTCGTCTTGCCGTGGTCGATGTGTCCGATCGTCCCCACGTTCACGTGCGGCTTTGAACGATCAAATTTCTCTTTCGCCATCGAAGTTCGCTCCGTCTCTCGTTCGTTGTAACCCGGCAGGCGCTCGGCGCCCGACCGTCAGACTGTCCGTACTGGGTTGGCCTACTTGGTGCCCTGCACTCGCGCCACGACCTCTTCGCTCACGTTCTGGGGCGCCTGCTCGTAGCGGTCGAAATGCATCGAGTAGGTGGCGCGACCCTGCGTGCGCGACCGGAGGTCAGTCGCGTAGCCGAACATTTCCGACAGCGGGACACGCGCGTTGATGATCTGCGTGCCGCCGCGATCCTCCTGCGACTGGATGCGGCCGCGCCGGCTCGCCAGGTCGCCCATGACGTCGCCCATGTAGTCCTTGGGGACGACAACTTCGACGCGCATGACGGGTTCGAGGAGGACCGGCTTCGCCTTCTTGGCGGCGTCCTGGAACGCCATCGAGCCGGCAATCTTGAACGCCATTTCCGACGAGTCGACGTCGTGGTACGAACCGTCGTAGAGGACGATGCGGACGTCATCGATCGGGTAGCCCGCGAGCACGCCGCGCGTGAGGGCTTCCTTGATGCCTTCGTCGATCGGCTTGATGAATTCGCGCGGGATGGTGCCGCCGACGACATCGTTCTCGAAGATGTAGCCGGTGCCGGGCTCGCCCGGGAACAGGTGAATCTTCGCGTGGCCGTACTGACCGCGACCGCCGGTCTGCTTGGCGTACTTCATTTCGCCGTCGGCCGGACGCGTCAGCGTCTCCTTGTAGGCGACCTGCGGCTTGCCGACGCTCGCCTCGACGCCGAACTCGCGCTTGAGGCGGTCGACGATGATTTCGAGGTGGAGTTCACCCATGCCCGAGATGACGACCTGATTCGTCTGGTCATCGGTCTTGACGCGGAAGGTCGGGTCTTCGCCCATCAGCTTCGAGAGCCCGACGCCCAGCTTCTCCTGGTCGCCCTTGCTCTTCGGCTCGATGGCGAGCGAGATGACCGGCTCCGGGAAGTCCATCGACTCGAGGACGACGGCGTTCTTCTCGTCGCACAGCGTGTCGCCCGTGCTCACCGACTTGAGGCCGACGGCCGCGGCGATGTCACCGGCGTAGACTTCCTTGATTTCCTCACGCTTGTTGGCGTGCATCTTCAGGAGTCGGCCGATGCGCTCGGTCTTGCCCTTGGTCGCGTTGTAGACCGACGAGCCCGAGGTGAGGACGCCCGAGTAGACGCGGATGAAGGTGAGCTGACCCACGAACGGGTCGGTCATCAGCTTGAAGGCCAGCGAGGAGAACGGGGCGTCGTCGGACGCGGGGCGCTCGAGCAGCGGAGCGTCCTCTTCCTTCGCGTACGGATTGATGCCGGACACCGACGGGATATCGAGCGGCGAGGGGAGGTAGTCGACGACGGCGTCGAGCAGCGGCTGCACGCCCTTGTTCTTGAAGGCGGACCCGCAGATGACCGGCACGAAGGCGGTCGGCTCGTTGCGGACGGAGGTGATCGTGCGGTTGCGGAGCGCCGCCTTGATCTCCTCTTCGCTGATCTCCTCGCCACCGAGGTACTTCTCGAGGAGCTTCTCGTCGTGCTCGGCGACCTTCTCGATCAGCTTCTCGCGGTATTCCTTGGCCTCGGCCAGCATGTCGGCCGGGATTTCGGACACTTCGTAGTCGGCGCCCATCGTCTCGGTCTTGTAGATGATCGCCTTCATCTTGACGAGGTCGATCACGCCGAGGAAGCGGTCTTCAGCGCCGATCGGCAGCTGGATGGCCACCGGGTTGCCGCCGAGCTTCGACTCGATCTGGCCCAGCGTCGCCTTGAAGTCGGCGCCGATGCGGTCCATCTTGTTGACGAAGCAGATGCGCGGGACGCGGTACTTGTCCGCCTGCCGCCACACCGTCTCGGACTGCGGCTCGACACCCGACACCGCATCGAACACCGCGCACGCACCATCGAGGACACGCAGCGAGCGCTCGACTTCGGCCGTGAAGTCGACGTGGCCAGGCGTGTCGATGATGTTGATCCGGATGTCGCGCCAGAAGCAGGTCGTCGCGGCCGACGTGATCGTGATGCCGCGCTCCTGTTCCTGCTCCATCCAGTCCATGACGGCCGTGCCCTCGTGGACCTCACCGATCTTGTACGTGATACCCGTGTAGAAGAGGATCCGCTCGGTGGTGGTCGTCTTCCCGGCATCAATGTGGGCCATGATGCCGATGTTGCGGGTTTGATTGAGGGGTGTCTGCCGCGGCATTACTGTCTCGTTTCCTGCGTGTATCTGAGCTGCGCACCGGCGGGCCGCTCCGGCCCGCCAGCGTCACCGTCTTACCAGCGATAGTGAGCGAAGGCCTTGTTGGCCTCGGCCATGCGGTGCGTGTCTTCGCGCTTCTTGACGGCACCGCCACGCAGGTTCGCCGCGTCGAGCAGCTCGTTCGCGAACTTCTCCTGCATGGTCTTGCCGTCACCGCGCGAACGCGCGTACGACACCAGCCAGCGGATGCTCAGCGAGAGCCGGCGATTCGGGTTGACCTCGATCGGCACCTGGTAGTTCGAGCCGCCGACACGACGGGACTTCACTTCGAGGCTCGGCTTGACGTTGTCGAGCGCCTTCTTGAACACCTTGAGCGGATCGTCGCCGGTCCGCTCCTTGATGATGTCGAAGCTCTTGTACAGGATGCGCTCCGCGGTGCTCCGCTTGCCGTCGCTCATCACCGTGTTGATGAACTTGCTGACCAGCGTGCTGCCGTAGATCGGGTCGGCCGCGAGTTCGCGCTTCGGAATTTCTCTACGTCTCGGCATATCGAAACCTGAAAGTTGCCCTTACGACTTCGGGCGCTTGGCGCCGTACTTCGAACGCCCCTGCTTGCGACCCTGGACGCCGACGGCGTCGAGCGTGCCGCGAACCACGTGGTAGCGGACACCCGGGAGGTCCTTCACACGGCCCCCGCGGATGAGCACCAGCGAGTGCTCCTGGAGGTTGTGGCCGACGCCCGGGATGTATGTCGTCACCTCAATCCCGTTCGTCAGGCGAACACGCGCCACCTTGCGGAGCGCCGAGTTCGGCTTCTTCGGGGTCTGAGTAAACACGCGCACGCAGACGCCACGCTTCTGCGGGCTGACCTGGAGCGCGGGACTCTTCGTCTTGGTGACGATCTTCTTTCGTCCCTGACGAACAAGCTGACTGATAGTCGGCATACGACGGCGAACGTCATTTCCTCGAGGACACCCAACACTGCAGCCGGCATCGCCGGCATGCCGACGGGAAGCGTCCTCGAAAAAAGACCTCCCGCCGCTGAATTCACGCGCACGCGACCGCTAGCCTGGCTAGTCGCGACGCTGCCCCAGGCCTGAAGACGCGGAAAACCGCGTCTGGCACCTGAAGCCATGACCCTATTGATTGATGACGGCAGGCCGCGCGGGATAGCGAAACCGCCGGTTACGTGCTCCGGCTGGTGCGTCCGCGGCGTCGTGCTTCCGCCTCTATCTCTGGAAGACTCTGGGCGGCGTTCGCCCGCTACCCGGGTGTACCGGGCTCGTCGTCAACGGTCGGCGACGGTTGTCTTCTCTATGCGGTTGGAAACCAGATAGGGTGTCCTGGCTCCAAGAGAACCTGACGAATATAACACGGGCACCCCATCCCTGCAACCGCCTGATCTGACAGGAGCGGACGGCGCGGGGAAGAAGGGTATGCTCTCCCCGTGGTATTTCGAACGCCGGATCATACTCCAGATCGCCGGTCGCAGGATCGTCTGGTCGTGTTCCGTGCGGCCGCCGCCCTGATCGTGTCGCTGGTCCTGGGGGGATGCCAGCGGGCAGCCGGCCCGGCCGGTCCCCCCGACACCGGGCCGACGCTGGTCGAAGGCACCCATCAGGTGATGGGGTCGGAGCTGCGCATCGGCATCTGGACCTCGGCGGGGTCGACGGCCCGCAGCGCCATGGACGAGGCGTTCCGCCGGGCCGACGGGCTCGACGAGCTGCTGAGCGTCTGGAAGCCGGGGAGCCCGGTCGTGGCCATCAACGCCGCGGCAGGCGACCATCCGGTGCCGGCCGGCCCGGAGGTGCGTGACGTGCTGCACAGGGCGGCACAGTTCAGCGAATGGACTGGCGGCAAGTTCGATGTCACCTTCGGGGTGCTCTCGGGCCTCTGGAAGTTCGACGCCCAGAACGAGGACGACAAGCTGCCGGACATGGCCGAGGTTCGGCGCCGCCTGCCGCTCATCGACTACCGCCAGATCGAGATCGACGACGCCGCCGGCACCGTCTTCCTCAAGCGCCGGGGCATGAGCGTGCACCTCGGGGGGGTCGGGAAGGGGTATGCCGTCGACCAGGTGGCCACCATCCTGCGCCGGGCGGGGCTCAACGACTTCCTGGTGCAGTTCGGGGGCGACATGTACGCCGCCGGGCATCGGGACAGCCGGCCGTGGAAGCTGGGCATCCGTGACCCGCGCGGACCCGAGGACCGGATCTTCGCCTCGGTCGACCTGAGCGACGCCACCTTCAGCACCTCTGGCGACTACGAGCGCTTCTTCATGGCGAACGGGCGCCGGTACCACCACCTGATCGATCCGACGACCGGCGAGCCGGCGCGCGGCGCGCGCAGCGTCACGATCGTCGCGCGCGAGGCGGTCGACGCCGACGCGCTGTCGACGGGGGTGTTCCTGATGGGGGCGGTCGAGGGGATGGCGCTCGTGGAGCGGCTGCCGGGGGTCGAGGCCGTGATCGTGAGCGACCGGAACGAGGTGCTGGTGTCGTCGGGGCTCAAGGGCCTGGTCACGCTGGTGGCCCAGCCGACCGATGCCCCCTGAGCCCCTCCGGGGTGCTTACTTGGCCACGGTGACGGCGCAGTCACCGAAGAACTGCGTCACCTCGGGTTCCGACTTGAAACCGGGCAGGTCGATCGGCAGGTAGTCGGTGCGGGTGTGCACCGCCTTGAACTTCTCGCCGTTCACCTTCTGGGCGAAGACCGACGTCACGGCGAGGCGGCCCGAACGCGACGAGTCGAGCACGTGCAGGTTCCAGCCATACACCTGCACGGTGACCTCGCTCTCGGAGCCGTTGCCGTTGACGACCTTCCCCGAGCTCTCGCTCACCTCGATGTCCGAGACCTTCAGCGCGAGCGTCGCCCCCGAGCGGACGCGCGGTTCGGGCACGTCGTTCTTCCAGGTCACCGTGGTGGCGACCGGGAAGGTGCAGTCGAGCGCGCGCACCCCGGCCAGGATGTCGGCCCCCGACTGGGCGCGGGCCGACGAGGCGAGCAGCGCGAGCCCGAAGGCCGCCACGAACGCGGAGCGCAGATTCAACATCGGTTCTCTCCTAGCCAGCCGCCGCGCGCTGTCGCGCGAGGATGTCTTCCTTACGCTGGATGATCAGCCAGTGCGGGCACTTCTGCTTGTTGTTGTACAGGCGCTCGCAGTCGTCGCACCGGACGCACTCGGTCACCACGATCTTCGGGCCGCGGATGGCACCCCACTCGCAGGTCTTCTCGCAGATCTTGCAGGTGCTGCACTCAGACCAGCGCTTGATCCTGAACACCGACAGGTATGACACCAGGCCGATGAACGCGCCGAGCGGGCAGAGGAACCGGCAGTAGAGATTCCGGACGAAGACGGTCGCGACCAGCAGCACCGCCAGCCCCGTCCACATCACGGGCGTGCCCTGCCCCGTGAACATCCAGAACGGCTCGACGAACCGGTGGATCAGGTGGTCACGCGTCATGACGTAGTACGCCACCACGAACGCGAGCATCCCGAACTTGATGTACGACGCGCGGCGCTCGACCGCCTTCGGCAGCGTGACGCGCAGCCTCGCCGGGACGATCTTGTCCATCAGCTGCGTCATCATGCCGAAGGCGCAGACGCGACCGCAGTAGAGGCGTCCCCACAGCAGCATGATCACGACGAAGAACGCCGCGAACATGTACCAGGCGAGGCTGTACTGCACGACCGGGAAGTTCAGGTTGACCAGGCGGAAGATGTCGACGACCGACATCAGCTGCCCCTTCATCACGCCCAGGTAGCCGACCGAGGCCACCAGCGTGACCAGCTTCAGCCGCTCGCTGCGCTTCACGAACCCGACGATGACGAGCGTCGCGTACGCGGCGAAGAGCGCCATGTCCTGCCACTGCGCGCGGATCGACTCGCCCCAGGTCGGGACGTCGTCCTCTTCCTCGTCGCCGAATCCCCACGGGTCGTCGGCGTCCGTGGCCGGGGCGCCGACCGTGCCGGGCGCGGGCCTGTCGTCCGCGTCAGCAGGCGAGGCCGTTGCCGGCGCCGGGGCCTGAGTGGATGAGCTGGAGGGCTGGGCTACCGCCTGGGCATGCAGCCGCGGCCCCGAGAA
>CANIAI010000004.1 GCA_947465275.1 Acidobacteriota bacterium
CGCGGCGATGTTTCTGATAGTTCCGGATGCTGTCTGGCGAAATGGCGTCTGCCGCCCATCCGCCAAAGAATTCCCGCAGATGCTCAACCCGTGCGCGGGCTGTAGACATCGTTTTGTAGCGGTGTAGGACGTATTCCTCCAGATAGCCCTGAGCCATGGTTTCGAACGTGACTGGGGCTCCATCTGGGATCGGGACAATCTCGAGCGGGGGATTCCTTTTGCCGCGCATTCGCCTCTCGGGGACCGGGGAATGGTGATCACGGGTCTTTCGGTCCGATGTCCATACATTCGCTCTGTCGGCGCCGAGAGTGAAGCTCGAAAAGCGGGCCCAGGCGGAGCTCTCGTGCGCACCGGTCGTCCAGTCGCAGGTCCCCGCATGGAAAGGTGGCCAAGGCTTGTCCAGCGGGTGGCCGAGCTGCGGCATCTGGGGCATGATCGTCGGGTTGTGAAGGCACAAAGAGACGCCCTTCTTTCGGTTGCTGACTGGCAGAAGGCTACGTTCGACGAGCAGGCAACAACGCCTCCTTCAGCTCGCCGCCGCTGGCGGACGGATGCTTCCGCATTGCGGCCACGGGATGCGACTGTAGGCCCGCTCGACTTGTATCTCTACCTCAAGGCGCGCTTCGGTCCGCCGAACGACCTGATGATGGTTACGAGGGGCCCGGGTCTTGAGAACGTGATTCAGTGGGGGTACGCGCTCAAGTCAGGCCGCCACCTGTTTCGCATCCACGGCACCAGCGGGCGCGTAGAGTTCATCGGTGAGCGCCTCTCGCCAGATGACTGGCGCACCCTGACATCGACGATTAAGCAGGACTTCGTCCGCGTGGGTTCGGAGATGCGGCAAATTCGTCAGAGCCTCACCCGATGGTCCCTCTTCATCAATCCCTTTAGACGCGTCCAGATGACCGCGTCTCGTTTCGCTGCGCGACTCCGTTCTATTGAGCTTAAAGAGCCTGGGCCGAGCGCGATGACGTTGACCCAAGCTGAAGCAGAGACTTATGACGCAGAGTTCACGCTGTGGGCGGGAGCGACGCAGTATTCGAGCGTCGCTGGTACAGCCCTGCGAATGCTCGCGCCCGTCGTCGCCGAGGCGTTCATTAACTTTGTTCTCTTCGTCTTGTCGAAGCCGGCCGTCCGAATCGATACGCGGCTCTTTGACAGCATCGTCAGGCAGGAGGTTGACGTGCGTGTTCGGGCGCTCCACGTCAATTGCGATGGATTCCGGTGTGCTGTGGATACTGACGCCCCGGAGTTCAAGAAGTTCCAAACGCTCATGAATGGACGAAATGATCTGCTGCACGGCAACGTCGATCCGCACCGGCTTGCGTTTGATGTCATGTTTGTGGACACGTTCGATGGTGATCAGACAATTCCCCTCTTCCGAGACGATCGCAGTTTCCTGGCGCGCTACCTCGCGAGCTCGCTCAAGTTCGTCGAGCCAGAAGCAGCGCTCGCCGATCTGGAAACGGTGATGCGTTTTATCGATCACGTCCTCGCACATCTCGACGATGAAGCTCGCACCAGGCTGACGCTCCTCCTCCGACAGGACTATCTGGGGAGAAACGAAGTAACTGGCGACATCGCGCAACTGTTTGGCGATGCGATACCCGAGGTCCGGATGCTCACCGGGCGCGTGCCGAGGCCGAGAGGAAGGCGGCACGCTGCGAAGCGTCCGAGGGGGTCTGCGTAGACCTAGCTGGATGATCAGACTGCAACCAGCGCGCTGCAGGCCTCTGGTTAAGATTTTTCCTCTCTGAGTGTCGCAACCACCTCACGGAAGGTTCTGCGCATGGAACAGACTGACTTCACGGACCTCTACTGTGCACGTCCCCAGAATTTCGCCTGGTTTCTTGGAGCGGGGGCGTCACGGGCGTCGGGCCTCCCTACGGCGACTGACATCCTCTGGGACCTGAAGCGACGCTACTACTGCCAACAGGAGAATCAGGACATCTCGCGGCAGGACATTCAGAACGCCGCCGTGCGCGAGCGCATCCAGGCGTTCGCGGACTCAAGAGGCTTTCCTCCTTCGGGTTCTGAGGGCGAGTACTCCGCCTACTTTGAGCAGATCTTCGGCACGGACAAGGAACGGCAGCGCAAGTACTTGCAGGGCGTCCTCGCGGAGGACCGTGTAAGTCTCTCCGTCGGCAACCGAGTAATCGGTGCGTTGATGGCGGCTGGTCTGTGTCGCGCCGTATTGACGACAAACTTTGACAGCGTCGTCGAGAAATCACTTGCGACCGTGGCGAACCGATCGCTTGCGGCCTATCACCTCGAAGGCTCAGCAGCCGCTGTGAAAGCACTCGACAACGAGGAATACCCGGTCTATCTAAAGCTGCACGGTGACTTCCGATACGACAGCCTGAAGAATCTCTCTGCCGACCTCACGACACAGAACGAGAGCCTGTCATTAGCACTCGTAAACGCTGCGAATAGGTTCGGCTTCGTGGTTGCGGGTTACAGCGGACGGGACGCGAGCGTCATGCGGCTCTTTCGCGCGGCGCTAGATTCTCCTAATCCATTTCCGCACGGGCTATTTTGGGCTGGCATCAAGGGAGCGCCGATTCCACCGGCCGTGCAAGACCTGCTTGGGCGAGCCATCGACGTGAGCATTAACGCTCACTACGTGCCGATCGAAACATTCGATGCCCTATTGCTGCGCGTGTGGCGCAACATCGACTCGAAGCCGGAGCATCTTGACCAACAGGTCCGTAAGGGTCGCCTGACTGCCGTCAGCATTCCTTTGCCGGCCGCTGGGCACGAGACGCCAGTGCTCCGGCTGAATGCGCTTCCGATTGTTTCGCTTCCGGCGCGGTGTCAGACATTGGTGTTGCGGCAATCCCTTGACTGGTCGGGACTGCGTGCTATTGAACGCAAGGCCAGAGGCTCGTTGATTCTCACGCGTGCTGAGGATGTTCTTTGCTGGGGAACGCAGGATAGCATCCGTGGCATTTTCGGAGACTCTCTCGTCTCAATAGGGGATGCCGAATTGCCCGAAGACTTCGCGTCGCCGGGCAATCAGTACGTCGAGGGGTTCCTTGAGGCGGCTTTGGCGAAGGCGCTGGCGAGGAACAGGCCGCTTCAGGCTAGGACCACACGTTATGAGTCAGTACTAATAGCCGACCGGCGCCCGGAGTTCCGCGACGCCCTTGCGCCGATCGCTCAGGCCGTTGGTGGCGCGACATCTGGAAGAGTACCTGGTCTCAGGGCACCGGCCACTGATGACTTCCCGGAGGAGGACGTCACGTGGGCGGAGGCGCTCCGAATCGCGATTGAACACAAGAACGGACGGTCGTGGCTGCTAATTGATCCGGATGTCTGGATTGCCCCGAAGCGTGCCCGCAAGGACGCGATCACCTTCCTCGACAAGCGAAGATCGGACCGATTCAACGGCAAGTACAACACCTTGCTCGACGCTTGGATCAAGATCATTCTTGGCACGGTCGAGCGGGCCGCTGACGTGACTGTGCGACCGTTTGATGGTGGAAGTGAACTGGAGAATCCGCAGTTTCGTCTCGGCTCACGGAGCGCCTACGCGAGAGGCAAGAAGCGATGACGATGACGGTAGCATCGAGCGAATTGTCAGGCTATGCAGCGCTCCCAGAGCCGGAACTGCTCTTCGCAAACCGGAAGCTGCATAAGCATCCGCTGGTAGGTCTCCTAAAACACGGTCCCTATAGTCTCCAACTAGGAACGCCGAGCCGTCTCCGGCCTGCGCTACTGGCGCCAAAGGCAGACATGCACAGGCTTCGCAATCTTCTCCAGGAGCTTGGGCGTAGCGCGCTGCCTCGCGAGGCGAAGAATTACTATCCGGAGTATACGGGCTTTGAGAAAGTGTTTCGCGTTCCCATTGTCGCGCCAGACCCGCGCGCGATCATTGAGCTGCCTGCGACGCTCGATGTTCACGCGAAAGCCGGCGCAAGGAAGGAACTCGCGCGCGAACTGTTTGACTGCGTTGCTCGCCTCGGAAGCGTGCGCAGCTCGTTTGACGTCGCTCTCATCTACCTGCCGAGTTCATGGTCGGCCTGCTTTGAAGGCGAGAGCTTCGATCTCCACGACTATCTGAAGGCGTTCTGCGCCCCGGCGAACATTCCGATCCAGATCACGAACCAATCTAGTTTCGACAGAAGCTGCCGTGCCAACGTCATGTGGGGAATGGCTGTAGCTCTTTACGCTAAAGCCGGTGGGGTGCCCTGGAAGCTAGCCGGTCTACGGCAGGACGAGGCCTTCGTCGGTATCAGCTACGCAATCAAGCCAGGTCCTGCAGGCACTCTTTACACGACATGCTGCAGTCAGGTGTTTGATCCTGACGGCACCGGCTTCCGCTTTGTGGCCTTCGACACGCGAGAGTTCACGCAAGATGAGCGTCGCAATCCGTATCTCTCTTACTGGGAGATGCAGTCGATCCTATCGCGGAGTCTTGAAATCTATCAGAGCGGCCACTTTGGGCGTGTACCGCAGAAGGTAACTATTCACAAGAACACCGCTTTTACGGAGGAAGAGACTCTTGGTGCCCTTGATAGTTTTCGCGAGAGTACGGAAATTGAGCTGGTTCAGATTGTGAAGGACGTTGACTGGAAGGGCGTACGATTCGACACCAGTAAGCCGCCTGTACCGCACAACTACCCTGTGGCGCGGGGGGTCTATCTTCCCATCGGCTCGGCGGAGGCGCTCTTGTGGACCCAAGGAAGTGTTGAGGGCGTCCACGTCACGAACCCCCGCTATAACGTCTACAAGGAAGGCTCGCTTAAACCCACGCCGTCTCCCGTGCTAGTACGGCGATTCTCTGGGACAGGCGGCTGGCACGACACCTGCGCCGGAATCTTGGGTCTGACAAAGATGGACTGGAACAACAACACGCTATACAAGAAGCTTCCAGTTACGCTCGTCTATTCGAAAGCGTTCGCCGACATCATTCAGCAGAACCCAACAATGGTAGACGAGGTCTACGACTTCCGGAACTTCATGTAGTGATCAATCCCTAGGTGTCATCGACACAACGTGGCGCGACCGACAGCAGCTATTCGATTGATCGCGGGTCTCGTAGCTTTCATTGAAGCCGCAGCGCACATAGAGACCGGACACTTCCTGAGTATCGGTTTCCTAGCTCGGTGATCAGCCGAATGCCGGCTTAAATGTACGCGGTACAGCTGCACCCTGTTGAAGCCAGGCATTCCTCACAATCGCAGTTTAGAGGGCGACCGCAGGTCAAAGCAGCCATGGACTTCTCTTGAGCGGGCAAGATGGGGCGGGCGGTTTCTCCGCTCGCCCTATCGGATGAACATTTTATGGCAGTGGCTCCACAATCTCGATTGGAGCTACTTAGACTCCGTCGCCGCGACGCCGACCTCGATGGACTTCGCCGTCATCGACTTGTCTTTTCCTTCGGTGGCGGTGACGACCACACGAGTACCAGCCGGAATGTCCGCGACCTTCATGGCTGTTTTCGCTTTCACGGTCGTCTCCTTGGTTACTTTCACGGTGACGTCTTTTCCGTCCTTGTCCTTCATCATCACGTGATCAACGGCAGCCATCGTGACGGTGCCCATCAGCTTGTGCTCGTGTCCTTCATGTGCGACCACTGACGTATTAGACGCAATCGCCAGCACCACTACGCCGATCACCGCCGCTACCAGACGCTTCATCATCATGTTCTCCTTGTGTTGTCCTAGAACCACAGCCGCAATCCACTGACGAACCGGGCGCCCCCGGTTGCGTTGCCGGCGGCCTCGGCAATGTCGGCAGTTGTTCCCCGCGTGTTGCCCCACATCACACCCACATAGGGCGCGAATTCGCGCTTGACCTCATAGCGGAGGCGCAGGCCGAAGTTCGTTGCACCTAGGCCCGCGGTCAGGCCGCGTGCAGCGTCGGCTTGTCCGCGGAGTTCGAGTTCGGCGAGGGGCTGCACAACGAGACGCTGCGAGAGCCGCAAGTCGTACTCGACCTCGAAGCGTGCCTGTGTCCTCCCACCTGGCCCGACATACCCGGTTGCTTCGACTTCGAACCAGTAGGGTGCGAGTCCTTGCAGGCCTATGGCGAGCCAGGTCTGGGCGGGACCGGGTCGGACGTCCTGGCGCACGCCAGCCACGACGTCCCACCATCGGGAGATTTGCCGCCCATACAGCGCGTGCGCCTGCGCCTCGTCGACGCGAGCACCTTCACTGTCACCTTCGGTGCGAAACCAGAACCGGTCACGGTCGCGGCCAATCCACCCCTTGGTGTCGATCGCCAGGCCTGCCTGCGTGCCGCTCCTTTGCCACTCGATCTGATCAACGAGGACAAAGAAGTTGATGGCGCGATCGTGGACGGTGTGCCCGCCCAGGTCCGGGAAGGTTGCTTGCCGATCCTCGTCCGTCAGCCGTGGAATGAACGGCGGGAGTTCCGCCGCTGGCGTCGGTGTATGGCCCGCATGGGGGTCAGACGTGGCGGGTGTCTGCGCATGCGCGCCAACGCTCAGCATCGAGCACAGCAGCACGGCGCGCACACCGTGCGCTGCGAGGTATCTGAGGCTCATTCCTCGACCCTCACTTCCCTGAACATGCCGGCTTCCATATGGAACAGCAGATGGCAGTGATACGCCCACCGGCCCAGCGCATCTGCGGTCACGCGATACGAACGCTTCGTGCCTGGCGGCATGTCGATCGTGTGTTTGCGGACCTGAAACTGGCCGTTGTCGTCCTCCAGGTCGCTCCACATGCCGTGCAAGTGGATGGGGTGCGTCATCATCGTGTCATTCACCAATACGATTCGGAGGCGCTCGCCGTAGGTCAGGCGCAGCGGGTCGGCCGCTGAGAACTTGATGCCGTTGAACGACCAGGCGAACCGCTCCATGTGCCCAGTCAGGTGGAGTTCGATCGTCCTGCTTGGCTCGCGGCCGTCCGGGTCCTTGAACAGGCTTTTCAGATCCGCATAGGTGAGGACCCTGCGGCCGTTGTTGCGCAATCCAATGCCGGGGTCATCCAGCCGAGCGGTCGGGGCCATCGTCTGCATGTCGATCAGCGGATTGCCGGTTTCGCTCGCCGGATGCTGCAGAGCGTCTGGTCCGTCCATCTGGTGCCCGGCATGTGGATCCGGTGCAGCGGGCTTTTGCGGAGTCGAGTGCCCGGCGTGCGGATCCGGCATTGTCGATGCTGGAGGCGTATGGTCCGCGTGGGGATCGGCCGCTCCGGGCGCCGGAGCCATGACATGTCCGGCGTGCGGGTCGGCGGTGTCGCCCGTAGTCGGCGTGCTGGGTGCTCCCATCGCCGCGCCTCCCATGCCGCCATGCCCCATGTCGGCCATCGTCACAAGCGGACGTGGGTCTCGCTCGGGAACCGGTGCCCGCAGGCCCTCGCGAACGGCGAGCGTGCCGGCGGCGAAGCCGGTCCGGTCGTTCGATTGCGCAAAGATCGTGAAGGCATCCTGGCCCGAGGGTTCCACCAAGACGTCGAAAGTTTCGGCGGTGGCGATTCGGAACTCATCAACAGCGACTGGATGCACGTACTGCCCATCCGCGGCGACGACCGTCATCTTGAGTCCGGGAATGCGCACGTCGAAGTAGGACATCGCCGACCCATTGATGAAGCGAAGTCGCACGCGCTCGCCGGATGTGAAGAGGCCCGTCCAGTTTCCGGCTGGTGCCACGCCGTTCATCATGTACGTGTAGGTGTAGCCGGAGACGTCGGCGAGATCGGTCGGGTTCATCCGCATCTCGCCCCACATCTTTCGGTCGGCCAGCGTGGCACTCAGGCCACGGTCCCGCACGTCACGGAAGAAGCGGGGAAGCGTCCGCTGATTGCGGTTGTAGTAGTCCGACTGCTTCTTCAGCTTCGCAAACACCCGTTCAGGGCGTTCATCAGTCCAGTCGGTGAGCATGACGACATGTTCGCGGTCGTACTGGAACGGCTCGGGCTGCTGAGGATCAATGATGAGCGGGCCATAGAGGCCGCGTTGTTCCTGGAACCCAGAGTGGCTGTGGTACCAGTACGTGCCGCCCTGGCGCACCTTGAAGCGATAGGTATACGTCTCGCGCGGCCGGATGCCGTGGAAACTCAACCCCGGCACGCCGTCCATGTTCGCCGGCAGGAGAATGCCGTGCCAGTGGATGGACGCGTCTTCGTCCAGCGTATTGGCCACGCGCAGGGTGACGGTGTCGCCTTCCTTCCAACGCAGCGTCGGGGCCGGAAGCGATCCGTTGACGGTGACGGCGACCCTTGGTGAGCCCGTGATGTTTATCGGTGTTTCGCCAATCTGCAGGTCGAAGTCTGAGCTGGCAATCGTCGTCCACGCGGCTCTCGGGCCGTGCTGGGCGAGAAGTGGCGATCGATGGATCCCGAGGCTCGCTGCGGCGCCCGTGATGGCGAGGCCCTTGACGAAGGTGCGCCTCGAGTGGACTCGATCTGTACTTCTCGTGCGGTGTGTTGGTGTACTCATGATTCGCTAGTGCTGTGCGTGCTCGGGTCGAGCAGTGTTGATGTCCTGCCCCAACAGAAAGCGGCGGGCTTCTTCTTCCTGCTGCCATTCCGCTCTCGTTTTGGGATTCATTGATTGCATGCGCTCTATGTCTGCAGGCGACAGCGCTGGTAGCCGTCGGATGACGTGCACCAGCCCCCAACTGTCGCGCTCGCTCTCTTGAGTGCCGTTGCCCCAGCCCGGCATGCCGGTCAACCGGATGCCGTGCTCAATGATCGAAAACAGCTCACCGTCGGACAGTGACTGTGTCGTGCTCGCACGCATGTCCGGTGCCTTCGGATAGAGCCCTTGACCGATTGCCGTCTGCCCACTTCCATCGTTGGCGTGGCACGTCGCACAGTGGTCCGCGTAGTGCGCGAGGGCTTCGTCGAGCACCATCGGGGTCGCGATCACTGGATTGGGTGTGGCGCGAATAGCGTCAGGCGTCGCCCAAGCCCGCATGGCACGCGCGATCACGGCCTCGATGCGGCTCGGGTCTTCGTGTGTACTGAGGCCGCGGCTTGTAATTGAGCGAACGGCCAACGCGCCGATGGCAAACGCTATCGCCAGCACGATGGCTGCGGTACGGAGCGTGGCCAACCAGGGACCAGGCCGAGAGATGTCCCCTGCGGAGGCTCTTCTAAATGGCATGCCGCGACCCGTGCGGCGCCGATTTCTACTCGTCAACGGATTCCTCCAACTTCACGTACAACCGTCCGTACATGGCCCATCGGCCGTGTCGGCAGTCACGCAAGCAGGCGCGGTTACGCGCCTATGAAGAGGGAATCAGACGCGAAGGACGAGCGGTGTGGACGTCGGCGGAGTGCTGCCGGGCGGAGCGCCGTGCGAGGAGGAGCGAGGTTGAGTCGACGGTACGGCAATGTCTCGAACGGCGACAACGGTGACGCCCTGCGCAGACACAACGAGATCTGCACGCTCGGCCGCCGTCGCGACGGATTGGATCGTTGTGCCGGGGTCGCACGAGTGTTCGGCGAACGTGACGATGCGCGTTCCGTTCGACGGAGTCATCTGGCTGGGTTCGGTTAGGGCGGCGTGGTGATGGCCGCTGTTCTGCGGCTGTGCCGCAGCGGAGGCGCACAGGAGCCCGCACAGCGTGTCCGAGATCGGCAGCAGTGACAGGACCGCGAGCATCACAATGCTGACGGTCCGGAGATTCCATCCCACGTCGTGAGTATAGCGCTTGGTGAAAGCGGGGTGGTCCGGCCCCTATACTCTTTGCGTGTCAGGCCCCACGCGGCACGCACCACTCACCCTCTTGCTCGAGAACCATCGGGCGTTTCTGCGCTATCTCGAGCGACGGATAGGCGACAAGGCGGTCGCAGAGGATCTGCTGCAGGACGCCTTCGTCCGGGCGCTCGACAAGGCCGACGCTGTATCGACGGAAGCCGTGATTCCCTGGTTCTATCGGGTGCTTCGCAACGCCACCGTCGACTACTACCGGCGCCATGCCGTGGCCAGCCGCGGCATGGATGCGCTGGTCAGAGAGTTCGAAGATGCGGTTGTGCCGCCTGCGGAGCTTCGCGATGAGATCTGCCAGTGTGTGGTGCGCCTCGCCAGCACGCTAAAGCCCGAATACGCGGAAGCCCTTCAGGCCGTGGACGTGCGGGACACACCGGTGAAGGAGTTCGCCGTCTCGGCCGGATTGACCGCGAGCAATGCAGGGGTCAGGCTCCACCGCGCGCGGCAGGCGTTGCAGCGCCGGGTCGTCGAATCGTGCGGCACCTGCGCCGAGCACGGATGCCTGGCGTGCTCCTGCGGAGGGATCCCGTCCCGGCCGGTGTAATAGGGCAGCCGGCCCTGCGTCTTGCTACATAGAGGAGATTGCAGATGACTGATCCGGTGTGCGGCATGCAGGTCGATCCGGCGAAAGCGGCCGGAACCAGTGAGTTTCAGGGGCAGACCTACGCCTTCTGCTCAAAGAGCTGCAAGACACGGTTCGACGCGAATCCGCAGGCATTCGTCCCGGCCGCCCCTTCGTGCTGCTCCGCCAAGCACGCACACGGCGCCTCCCAGCGCTCCCACTCCCATGCTGCACCGCTTGGCGTGCCGGCTAGCACCAGGCCCGCCGGCACCGATGCGCGGGAATACACCTGTCCGATGGACCCGGAGATCCGGCAGATAGGACCGGGTGCGTGCCCCAAGTGCGGCATGGCGCTGGAGCCGGTGTCGCCCGCGCTCGAGGAGCGCACCGAGTGGACGTGCCCGATGCATCCGGAGATCGTGCGAGACGCGCCAGGTGCCTGCCCGATCTGCGGCATGGCGCTCGAACCACGCACGGTCACGGCCGAGGCGTCGAACCCGGAACTCGCGGACATGACCCGGAGATTCCGCTGGTCTCTGGCCATGACGCTGCCCATCCTGGCGTTCATGGTGTCGGAGTTCTTGCCGGGCCAACCCCTGCAGCACGCGGTGTCCCCGGCGGCGATGACCTGGACGCAGTTGCTGCTGGCCACGCCCGTCGTGCTGTGGGGCGGGTGGCCCTTCTTCGTCCGAGGCTGGGCGTCGGCCGTGAACCGCCACTTGAACATGTTCACGCTGATCGCCCTCGGTGTGGGTGCGGCGTATGGCTTCTCCGTGGTGGCGGCTCTTGTGCCAGACGTGTTTCCCGCGTCGTTCAGGATCCACGGCGATCAGGTGGCCGTCTACTTCGAGCCAGCCGCCGTCATCGTGGTGCTCGTCCTCCTCGGACAAGTGCTCGAACTGCGCGCGCGCAGTCGAACGAGCACAGCCATTCGCCAACTGCTGGGCCTGACACCGAAAACCGCGCGGCGCATCGACGCGTCCGGGGCGGAGCAGGATGTGCCCCTGGAGCATGTGCACGTCGGCGATCGTCTGCGCGTACGCCCAGGTGAGCGGGTGCCGGTCGATGGTGTCGTCGTGGATGGGCGCAGCGTCGTCGATGAATCCATGGTGACCGGTGAGCCGATCCCGGTGGAGAAGACCGTTGGTGCCCGCGTGACCGGCGGCACGGTGAACGGGACAGGTGCCTTCGCGATGGAAGCCCAGCGGATCGGTCACGACACGCTCCTGGCGCAGATCGTCAGGCTTGTCGGCGAAGCCCAGCGCTCGCGGGCGCCGATCCAGCGGCTCGCCGACACCGTGTCCGGCTGGTTTGTACCGGTGGTGATTCTCGCGGCGGTCGCCACGTTCGCTGTCTGGGCGTTTATCGGCCCGGAGCCCCGGCTGGCCCATGCGCTGGTGAACGCGGTGGCGGTGCTGATCATCGCCTGCCCATGCGCGCTCGGTCTGGCCACGCCGATGTCGATCATGGTCGGCACGGGCCGCGGCGCCGAGATGGGGGTGTTGCTGCGGAACGCCGAGGCGCTCGAACTCCTGGAGCACGTGGACACGCTGGTCGTCGACAAGACGGGCACGTTGACGGAAGGGAAGCCCGCGCTGACCACCGTGGCCCCTGAGTCGGGGTTCGACGACGCTGCGTTGCTACGGCTGGTCGCGAGCCTCGAGCGAGTCAGCGAGCATCCGTTGGCGGAGGCCATCGTGCGTGGTGCGGACACACGGGGTGTGAAGACGACGGACGTCGCTGACTTCATGTCGGTGACGGGGAAAGGTGTGTCCGGTGTCGTCGACGGCCGACGCGTCGCCGTTGGCAATGCCGCACTGGTCGAGGCGCTTGGCGTGAGCGCGTCGCAGGCGATCGGCCGTGCTGACGCGCTTCGCAGGAATGGGGAAACCGTGATGTTCGCGGTTGTCGACAACCAGTTCGCCGGCCTGATCGGCGTGGCAGATCGGGTGAAGCCGACGACGGGGGAGGCCATCCGTGCGCTGCGGACGGCCGGCTTGCGAGTCGTCATGCTCACGGGCGACAACCGCGTCACCGCGGAGGCTATCGCGCGTGCGGTCGGCATCGATGAGATCGAGGCGGACGTGTTGCCCGAACAGAAGGCTGCGGTGGTGAAACGGCTGCAGGCAGCGGGGCGGCGCGTCGCCATGGCCGGTGACGGCGTCAACGACGCCCCGGCACTCGCCCAGGCGGACGTCGGCATCGCCATGGGAACGGGCACGGACATCGCCATGGAGAGCGCCGGCGTCACGCTCGTTCGCGGGGATCTGCAGGGCATCGTGCATGCGCGTCGTTTGAGTCAGGCGACCATGCGCAATATCCGGCAGAACCTGTTCTTCGCGTTCATCTACAACGTCCTCGGCGTGCCCATTGCGGCGGGTCTGTTGTTCCCCGCCTTCGGTATTCTGCTCAGCCCGATCCTGGCCAGCGCGGCCATGACGTTCAGCTCGGTATCGGTCATCGGGAATGCCCTCCGGCTGCGCTCGGCGCGGATGTAACGATGGCGAGGGTTGGTATACTCCGGGCTGTGTTCCCGAGCCGACGGCTCCTCGCGCTTCTGTGCGTTCTCGCGGTGACGCTGCGGGTGAGTGGCGTCTGCGAGGCGATGATGCTCGAGGCTGCGGCTCCGGAGTGCTGTGAGCGCGTGGCAGATTGCCCGTCGCATGCGCCCGGCTCGAGCGGGACACCTCGGCCGTTGTCGCCCACGATGCCGCCCTGCTGCGTCGTCGCATCTGAGTCCGGGTCCCCGGTGCTCCCTGCGCCTTCGATGACGGTCCTTGCGAGTGCTGCGCCCGTTGTCGCCGTCGTCACGATGCCGACACTGGCCCGAACGAGACTAGGGACGCCGCCTCGCTCGAGTCCGATCCGATCCGCCGCACTTCCCGCGCACCTGCTCTTCTCCGCCTTCCTCGTCTAGCCCAGTTCCGTCGCGTTCTGCCGCACGGGTCGCACCCGTGTGCGCCGGCGCGTGCCCGAGGCACGCCGATGTTGAACGGGGGCAGTGATGATCGACCGTCTGATTGACGTGGCGCTGCGCAATCGCGCGCTCGTCGTGGTGTTGTACCTGGGACTTGGCGGTTGGGGGTGGTGGGCGTTGGGTGCCACACCGATCGACGCGATTCCGGACCTCTCTGACAACCAGGTCATCGTCTTCACCGACTGGCCCGGCCACAGTCCACAGGAGATCGAGGACCAGGTCAGCTATCCGCTGACGACCAGCCTGCAGGGGCTGGCCGGCGTGCGCGTCGTCCGCGCGCAGTCGGCGTTCGGCTTCTCGATGGTCTACGTGGTGTTCGACGACGCCGTGGACCTGTATTTCGCGAGGACGCGCGTGCTGGAGCGTCTGACGCTGGTCGCGCGAAGTCTTCCCGCTGGCGCCGTGCCCTCTCTCGGTCCAGACGCCACCGGAGTCGGCCATGTGTTCTGGTACACGCTCGACAGCGCGACCCACACACCCCAGGAACTCCGCACCATTCAGGATTGGTTTGTCCGCTACCAACTCAATGCGGTGCCTGGCGTTGCTGAGGTGGCCTCAGTCGGCGGCCAGGTACGGCAGTATCAGATCGACGTCGACCCGAACCGGTTGCGCGGACACGGTCTGACGCTCGGTGCCGTCATTGCGGCGGTTCAAGGCAGCAACGCAAACGTCGGCGGGAACGTCCTGGAGTCGAACGGGTCGTGGGTCATTGTCCGTGGCGTTGGACTGGTGACCTCGATCGACGACCTGAAGTCGGTCGTCGTTGGCAGTTCCGGCGGGGTGCCCTTGCGCGTCGGAGATATCGCGGACGTCCGTCTCGGCGATGCGTTCCGCGTGTCTGCACTCATCAAGGGGCATCGCGAAGCCGTCGGCGGTGTCGTCGTGGCGCGATCCGGCGCGAACACCAAGGCGGTCATCGATGCCGTCAAGGCTCGCATCGCCCAGATTCAACCAGGCCTGCCTGCAGGCGTGACGCTCGTGCCGTTCTACGACCGATCCACGCTCATCGAGCAGGCCGTGGGTACGCTACGGGCGGCGCTCCTCGAAGAGATTGCGCTGGTCACGCTGGCGCACGTGGTGTTCCTGTTGCACGTGCGTTCGATCCTGATCGTGACGTTGCCCTTGCCGCTGGCCGTGCTGCTCTCGTTTCTGGCGATGCACTATGCGGGGTTCTCGGCCAACATCATGAGCCTCGCCGGGATTGCGATTGCCATCGGCGTGCTCGTCGACGCGGGCATCGTCGTCACGGAGAACGCGTTCCGATACATCGAACAGCACGGGATCGATCCGAAGGATCGACCTCGCGTGCTTGAGGCCGTGCGCGCGTCGACGCGGCTCGTCGGCAGGCCAGTCTTCTTTTCAATGGCCATCATTCTGCTGGCCTTCGTGCCGGTCTTTACGCTCACCGGCCAGGAAGGCAAGCTCTTTCACCCGCTCGCATTCACCAAGACGGCAGCGGTGCTTGCCGCGACGCTGATCGCCGTCACCCTGGTACCGGTCCTGTGCTCGCTGTTACTAGGCGGACGGATGCACGCCGAAGACCACAACCCCGTGATGCGTGCCTTGCAACGGGTGTATCGGCCCGCCCTCACGTTTGCGCTGGCGCATCGCGCGCTGACCGTCGGTGTGGCGATTCTTATCTTTGTTGGAGCGCTGGGTCTTGCTCGTCAGATCGGCAGCGAGTTCATGCCGTCTCTCTATGAGGGCGACCTCATGTTCATGCCCATTGCCGATCCGGCGATCGCGCTATCCGAGAACACGGCCATCGCGAAAAGCCAGAATGCCGCGCTGTTGCGGGTACCGGAGGTGGCGTCGGTCGTGGCCAAGGTCGGCCGCGCGGATACATCCACGGACCCGTCGCCGCTCAACATGACCGAGACGATCGTGCACCTCAAGCCCAGGACCCAGTGGCGGTCAGGCATGACGCTGGACGCGCTGCGGGACGAGATGAGCCGCGCGGCCCAGCTTCCGGGTGTCGCCAATATCTGGACGATGCCGATCGTGAATCGGATCGACATGCTCAGCACGGGCATCCGATCCGAAGTGGGCGTGAAGATCTTCGGCACCGACCTGACGGTGCTCGAAAGCCTCGCCAGACAGGTGGCGAACGCTGTCGCCCGAGTGCCCGGCGCGGGCGGTGTGTATCCGGAGCCGGTGTCCAGCGGCCAGTACCTCAACATCACGATCGACCGCGAAGCCGCGGCGCGCTACGGCATCGGGGTGGGCGACATTCAGACCGTGATCGAGCACGCCGTCGGCGAGACCGTCGTGGGGACGGCGATCGACGGCCGTCGTCGCGTGCCTATACGCGTGCGGTACGCCGGGGATTACCGGCGCGACGCGCAGGCCGTCTCCGGCGTGCTGGTGGCCTCGCCCTCGGGACTGCAGGTGCCGCTCGGTCAGCTCGCGCGCATTCAGCAGGTGCGGGGACCGTCGATGATCTCCTCCGAGAACGGCCTCCTGCTCGCCACCGTGCTGCTGAACGTGCAGGGACGCGATGTCGGAGGGTTCGTCACCGAGGCCAGAGCGGCTGTGACCAACGCCGTGCCGCTCCCGGCTGGTTACTTCATCGGGTGGAGCGGGCGGTGGGAGAACCAGGAACGTGCCCGGGCGCGACTGCAGATTGTTGTGCCGGTCGTCGTGCTGGTGATCTTCGTGCTGCTCTGGCTCACATATCGCTCACTCGCGGAAGCCGCGCATGTCTTGCTGGCAGTCCCGTTCGCACTCTCCGGCGGGGTGTACCTGCTGTGGGCGCTCGGCTACAACTTTTCGGTGGCCGTGTGGGTGGGCTTCATCGCGCTATTCGGGACCGCCGTACAGACGGGTGTCGTGATGGTCATCTATCTGGAGGAAGCGGTGGAGCGGAAGCGACAGGCACTAGGTGGGGTGCTGACCAGAGCCGCGTTGCGTGACGCCGTGATGGAAGGTGCGCTCCTGCGCCTGCGGCCGAAGGTGATGACGGTCACCACCGTGGTCGCGGGACTGCTGCCGCTGATGTGGAGCGATCGCGTCGGCGCGGAGGTGATGAAGCCTCTGGCCACACCGGTGCTCGGCGGCATGGTGTCTTCGCTCGCGCATGTGCTGATTGTTACGCCCGCTATCTTCTTCTGGCTCCGCGAGCGCCAGCTCGGTCTCACGCCCGCCGCGGTCGACGTCGCCGAGCGACGCTCATCACGCGCACGACTGGCAGTCGTGGTCGGTGGGATTGCCGTCGTCAGCGTGGCCGCGTGGCTACTGTCCGCCCGGGTGTCGAAGACTGCTGAGCCGGCGGACGCGCCCATTGTGCAGGTGGCCACGGCCGGTGCACTCGACGTCGTCGTGCGCGCGCCTGGCGGCGCCTTGAGGCAGGGTCGCAATCGCTTCGTGCTCGAGTTCCGCCGGGCAGGACGTGCGGATCTCGTGGATGTCGGGCAGGTCCGTGCCGCGGCGAGCATGCCCATGCCCGGCATGACGATGTCCGGCGGCCTCCAGGTTGAGCGGTCCGCGGTGCCCGGACGCTACGCCGTGAGTGGTGAGTTCGGCATGGCCGGCATGTGGCAATGGACGGTTGAGTGGGATGGACCCGAAGGAGCTGGCTCCGCGGCGTTCGAAGGGGGTGTGCAATGACGGCTCGGCGCGCGGGTCTTGTGATGGGCATAGTGGCGCTGGCATGTCCAGTGGCGGCAAGCGGACAGAGCCGCACGGCACCACGTTCGGCCGAGTTCATCAATGCCGCGACGGGCGTCAGCCTCGACGAAGCGGTGCAGCAGGCACTGAGGCTTGCGCCGCCCCTGCGTGAAATGCGTAGCGAGGTCGATGCGGCGCGAGGCATGCGCGTGCAGGCTGGCCTTCGACCCAATCCGGAAGTGATGCTGGAGCGGCGCGATGCGCCCACTGGGATGGATGCGCAGACCATGGCGAGCGTCGAATGGCCGCTCGAACTGGGCCGGCGTCGCGCGCGCATCTCCGCGGCGGAACGGAACATCCGAGCGGCTGAACTCGGGGTGGCGGATCAGGAGAGGCGTCTCGCCGCCGAGGTGCGGACGCGCTATGGCGCGGTCCTGACCGGTGCGCGTGTGCTCGACGTTCTTGCGGACATGGTGGAGGTGACGCGCCAGCAGCGCGACCTCGTTGCGGCGCGCGTGGATGCGGGTGGTGCTCCAGCCATCGAGCGCGACGCGCTGGAGATCGAACTCGGGAGGCTGGAAGCGGATCTCGCCCTGCAGACCGGTCGCGTTCGCGCGTCCGTCGCGGAAGTCAGGCGGATCGTCGCGGTTCCACCGGACCAGCCATTCGTGCTGCGGGACACCCTGGAGGACGTGCGCAGGCGAATGCCGCCGGGTGCGCCGGCGCTACGTGAAAGCGGTGAGCGGTCTGATCTGCGTGAGGCACGAGCGCAAGTAGCCGTGGCCGACGCCAGGGTGGAGCAGATCCGGCAAGAGGCCCGGCCGGCTCTGAAGGTGTTCGCAGGCTACATGCGCATGGACAATGCCTTTTCCCAACTCGGGCAGACGTCAGCGGGCACGCTGGAACCCGTCAGCGGCGTCTTCCATTACGCCACCGGTGGCGTGAAGTTCACGCTGCCGTTCAACCGCGCACAAGGTGACGCGCAAGCAGCCAGGGCTGCGCAGGCCGGCGCGCAGGCGGCCGTCGATGCTGTGTCGCTGACCGTGGACGCCGAGCGGCGAGCTGCCACAGCACAGCTTGAAGCGGCGCAAGCCGCCGTGCGCGTGCTCGAGACCACAAGAACGCGAGCCAAACGGCTCCTCGACGTCGTCGGACAGAGCTATCAGTTGGGTCGCGGGACGCTGGCGGACGTCCTCGCGGAGCGACGCCGCTATGTCGACGTCGAACGGGCATATGTCGAAACCGCAGGCGCCGAGTACGAGGCCGCGGTAGCCATGGACGTGGCAATGGGAGGTGTGCGATGAGGAACGCGGCTGTGACGCTGAGTTGGCCTGGAGTGGCGGTGGCGACGGTCGGGTTGGTCGCCGGCGGTATTGCCGTTGGGATTGTTGCCACCCGGCGGAGTGCCACACCACCGCCGGAATCGATGCCGGCCGCGGACGCGCGGCCCGCGGCCAATCGCCCCCCTACACCCGAGTCCGTCGGCGATGTGACGCTGACACTGAGTGCCGAGATGCGCGCCCGCGCGTCCATCGAAACAGCACAGGTTGCTTCCGGACCCGCGGCGGCCGCGATTCGCCTGCCGGGCATTGTCGGCCCCAACACGTACACGCAAACGGTCGTCACCTCGCTCGTGGCGGGCCGCGTGGAGACCGTCGCCGCGGAACTCGGTGGACACGTGCGGAAGGGGCAGGTGTTGGCGCGAGTGCAGAGTCCCGAGGTGGCCGAGTCACGAGAGCGCCTCGTCTCCGCTCAGGCGATGCTGGACGCCCATGACCGTGAACTCCGCCGTCTGGAGCAACTCACGGAAATTGGTGCCGCGAGCCGACAAGAGCTTGAGCGAGCCCATGCGGAACATGCCGCGCAGGTCGCCAGCATTGAGACGGCTCGGGCCCGTCTGGCCTTGTTGGGAGCGGACGCTCCAGACGGTTCCAATGGTGCGACGTATCTCGTACGGGCGCCCTCGACGGGAGTGGTTACCGCACGCACCGCGAACCCTGGCGTGAATGTCGATCCGGCGACGGCGCTCTTTACCGTCAGCGATCTGTCGACGGTGTGGGTCGTGGCAGACGTCTATGAACGCGATCTCGCCGCCGTCCGCGTCGGCCAGCCGGCCCATGTCGTCACTGGTGCGTATCCGAACGACGTCGTGACCGGACGCGTGACGTTCATCGACCCACAGATGCGCCAGGACACCCGGACCGCTCAGGTGCGGATTCAGGTGCCCAACACGAATGGCCGGTTGCGCCTCGGTATGTTCACCGACGTCCGGATCGATCGAGCGGCGGGTGCCAACACTCTGAGCGTACCGGCGTCAGCAGTTCAGGCACTCGGTGACCGACGTGTGGTCTACGTGCCAGTGCCGGGTCGTTCTGACGCCTTCACCGAGCGCGAAGTCCGAGTCGGCGACGCTGACCGCGATTCCGTGCCGGTGCTGAGCGGCCTGGCCGCGGGTGACACTGTCGTCACGCAAGGGGCCTTTTTCCTGCGAGCCGAGATTGAGCGACTCGGCTTGCGTGGAAACGTGGCACCTGCCACCGCAGCGCCGTCGCCCGCGCCCGCGGCGGTCGAACCACCGTCGGCTCCAGCGGTCTCCGCACCGGCTGAGCGGCAGACGGTTCCGGTCTCCGTCACTGCGACTGGCTTCGAACCATCGCGTGTGTCCGTGCGCCCGGGCACGATTGTCACGCTAGTGTTCACGCGGACGGTGGAGGAGACGTGCGCCACCGAGGTCGTCGTGCCGGCGTTGAATCTGAGAAAGCCGTTGCCGCTGGGCAGGCCAGTCTCTGTTGAGGTCAAGACCGGCAGCGGGGAGATCGCGTTTGCCTGTGGGATGCGGATGTTTACCGGTGCAGTGGTTGCTCAATAGCAACGAGTGACGACCAGGGGCCGCCCGTAGGGAGTGACGAGGCGCGTGGGCGATTCGGGCGTCATGACCGCGCGAGGTCGCCAAGGATCACGCAGTCAGGGCCTGGTCCGCCCGCGCAGCGCGAGTCGAAGGACCCCACAAGCTCCTCGAGTGATTGCTCCAGTGCCCGCAGCTCGCCGAGTTGCACCCGCACCTGTTCGAGTTGTTCCGCCGCCAGTGTCCTGGCGTCCATGCACGCACTGCTAGGGTCGGCCGTGAGGGCCACCAGCTGCTTTACCTGTTCGATTGAGAAGCCAAACTCCCGACACCGTTTGATGAACGTCAGGCGCTCGACGTCAGTGTTGTCGTAGACGCGCTGCCCACTGCCCATGCGGCGGGCCTTACGAAGCAGGCCGACCTCCTCGTAGTAGCGGATCGTCGGCGGGTTGAGGGCGGCGCGGCTGGCGAGAGTTCCGATTCTGAACGTGTGCATAGGCAGTTTTCGCTTGACCCTCAAGTTACTTGAAGGTTTACGGTCATGGGTGCGAGGAGAGTTGACGTCATGAGTCGGTCCGTTTTCAAGCTCCCGCGCATGGACTGTGGCGCGGAGGAGCAGTTGGTGCGCATGGCGTTGGCTGATCAGGCTGACGTGGTGCACGTGGCCATCGACCTCTCCCTGCGTGAGGTCGCCATTGTTCATGCAGGCCCGCTCGAACCTATTTCCAGCCGTCTCGGCTCGTTGAAGCTGGGTGCCGAGCTCATCAGTAGCGAGCTTGGCGAGACTGCCTGGCCGCTCCCTGGCCTCAAGGCCGGTGTGACCTCCGAAGCACGCACGCTGAAGATCGTGCTCGGGATCAATGCGGGGATGTTCGCCGCCGAGGCCGTGGCGGCGGTCCTCGCAGACTCTTCCGCGCTTCTTGCGGATTCACTCGACATGTTCGCCGACGCGGCCGTGTACGGGCTTGCGCTGTACGGCGTCCATCGCTCCCAGTCTGGTCAGCTCAAGGCAGCGCGGATGAGCGGATGGCTGCAGCTGCTTCTGGCGATCGGCGCTCTCTTGGAGGTGGTGCGCCGGGCTGCGTTCGGTAGCGAGCCTGAGTCCCTGCTGATGGGCGGGGTCGCAGCCGTGGCGCTTGTCGCGAACGTGACGTGCATGTGGCTGCTGGCACGGCATCGTCACGGGGGCGCGCACATGAGGGCGAGTTGGATATTCACGACCAACGACGTGATTGCCAACGCCGGAGTTATAGCAGCAGCGGTGATCACGCACGCGACCGCGTCGAACCTGCCGGACCTAGTCATCGCTGCCGTTATCGGCGGTGTGGTTCTCAGAGGTGCGATGCGCATCTTGCGATTGAAGAGCTAGCGCGGACGAGGCCACAATCGTTCAGCCGTGGCCTTATCCGTGCTGTGCTAGCGTATCGACGCATGGCTGACCTGGGTGTGACGATCACCTGCCCGCAGTGCGGCACTGCGACGGCAGAGAAGATGCCGACGGATCGTTGCGTGTTCTTCTACGACTGTCCTGGCTGTGCGGCGGTGCTCAAGCCCAAGCCTGGCGATTGCTGCGTGTTCTGCTCATACGGGGACAAGCGATGTCCGCCGATCCAGGACGGCGTGCGATGTCCAAACCCGGCTGGTCCACCCGCGTGTTGTTGAACCTCGCCGCGTTTACTGTCGCTGCCGGGCTCGAGATTGCCGGTTGCTTCGCGTTCTGGGCGTGGCTGCGGAACGGACGCTCCGCCGTGGTGGCTCTGCTGGGCGCTGTCAGCTTGGTCGGTTTTGCCGTGATGCTGACGAAGGTTGACGCGCCGTTTGCCGGTCGGGCCTACGCCGCGTACGGCGGCATCTACATCGCCGCGTCCTTGGTGTGGCTGTTGATCGTGGAAGGGCAGAAGCCTTCGACTCCCGACATGCTTGGGGCGGCGTTAGCTGTTGCAGGGGCAGTCACTATCGTCGCCTTCAACAGGCCATAGCCATTCCATCGCTGCCTCGTCTCACCGAACGTGTGGGAGCTATAGCGAGCGAAGGAAGGACAGCAACTGCTGATGTTGCGCAGAGGACAGCGCCTGGAAGCGGCGCAGAGCCAGCGCTGCCTCACCGCTATGGCGCTCGATGGCGTCGACGATGGTGGCCGCGCTACCGTCGTGCAGCAGTGGGCGCCTGAACCGAAGCCCCCAGAGTGTCGGCGTCCGTATCTCATTGGGCAATGCCGCCGCTTGAGCGATGCCGTCACCCGTACCGATATCGTGCAGCAGTAGGTCTGAAAAGAGCTCGACTGTGCGCTGGTTGAACACCGGATGTGAGCTGGGCCCTGTCTCGATGGCGGGGACATGGCAAGAGTTGCATCCGATGGCAGAGAAGAGACGCTCCCCCTCTCGCGTCCCGTCGTCCACATGGCTGCGCTGGACGGGGGCAAGGAAGCGCATGAATGATGCAAAGTTGTCGATGCCGCGGCGCCGCGTGGCCGGATCGCGGCGGTCCTCCGGATCGGGAAACGGATCGCACAACCGCATCTGTTCCGATGGGATGCCGAACGCCATCTCGTTGGGAAACAGGTCGTTGGTGATCCCCATCTCGTTGCGGTAGGCATCGGCGCCAAACGCCAGGAGCGTGGCGTGCTGCGCCTTCCAGCCGAAGCGTCCGACACGACGGTCGCCCGTCGCCAGGTCGACCACGATTGCAGCCCGGCCGCTGACACCGTCGCGGTTGCGATCGTCCGGATCTGCGAGGGCCAGCAGCGTGTCGTCGGGGATCGCTTCAACCAGGCCAGCACCGAACAGCGGGATCGGCGCACGATGCGCGATGACGTTCGCATCCTCAGGAATCGAAGGCTGGCAGCTGTGTGCCGGCGTCGACAGCATGTGGATCAGCGTGTCCCCGGCGGCATTCAACGGCC
>CANIAI010000005.1 GCA_947465275.1 Acidobacteriota bacterium
CACCCTGGCCGACGGCCGGCTCAGCGTGGGGGCCTCCGTCTCGGGCTCGATCGCCTCGCACGCCGACGACGTCGCCTGGTTCAACTACGCGGATTACTCGCAGAACGTGCTCCGGCTGCTCCGGGTCGCCCTGAGCGCGGAATGGCGGCCGGTCTCGCGCGTGGCGCTGCTGGCCGAGGTGCGCGGCGAGAACGATCGCCGCCCCCGGGTGCAGGCGCTGTACCTGCGCGTGCGCCCGCTCGCCGGCGTGCCGCTCGACGTGCAGGCCGGGCGCATCCCGCCGGTGTTCGGCGCCTTCGCGCGCCGCGACTACGCGACCGGCAATCCGCTGATCGGCTATCCACTCGCGTACCAGTACCTCACCTCCCTGCGGCACGACGCGCTGCCGGAGAGCCCGACCGATCTCTTCGTCATGCGCGCCCGCGGGTGGCTCCCCTCGTTCCCCCTCGGCTCGCAGGCCCTCGAAGCGGGGGTGCCGCTGGTGAGCTCGACGCGTTGGGACACGGGCCTGCAGCTGCATGGCGGCACCGAACGACTCTCGGCCGGCGTCGCCGTCACGCAGGGCACGCTCGCGTATCCCGCCACCGACGATCACAACGGCGGCAGGCAGGTGGCCGCGCGGGTGCAGTGGCGCCCGGCGGCGGCACTCGTCATCGGCGCCTCGGGTTCGCGCGGCGCCTTCTTCACCGAGGCGGTCACGCGGCTGCCGTCCGCGCGTGCGGTGGGCGGCGGTTCGCGACAGGACGCGGCGGGGCTCGACGCGGAGCTCTCGCGCGACCAGTGGCTCGTGCGCGGCGAGTGGATCACCAGCCGATGGCAGGTGCCCACCCTCTCCACCCCGCTCCGGGCGACCGCAGGTTTCATCGAGGCGCGCTACAAGCTGATGCCGGGGCTGTTCGTCGCCTCACGGTTCGACCGGCTGGGCTTCAGCCGGTTGACGGGCGTCGCGCCGCCGACGATCAGCGGATACGCCCAGGATTACAACCGCGAAGGCGCCGTGCTCACGACGATGCCGTGGGACGCGCCGGTGACGCGCGTGGAGGCGGGCGTCGGCTACTACGTGCGGCACAACTGGCTCGCGAAGCTGAGCTGGCAGCGGAACTCGCGCGACGCCGGCCTCGTCCGGCAGAACACGCTGCTGGCGGCGCAGATCCAGGGATGGCTCCGGTGACCGCGCGCGGGCGGCTGCGTCGGACGCTGACCCGGCTGCTGCTCGTGGTGGGGCTCGCCGCGCTGTGCGCGGGCGCCGCGCGCGGGCAGGAGCCGTCGCCGCTCGGCGGCACGCTCTCGGGACGTGTGGAGCTGCGCCGCGTGCCGCCCGTGGTCGATCACCGCCACAGCGTCAGCGATCTCGGCACGCCGGTGCGCCGTGTCGCCGAGCCGCCGCGCGCCGTCGTCTACCTCGAGTCGGCCCCGGCCGCCGCGCTCGCGGAAGGCCGCTCGCCGCGCGTGCTGATGGACCAGAAGGACGAGACGTTCCTGCCGCACGTCCTCGCCGTGACCGTCGGCACGACCGTCGACTTCCGGAACAGCGACGGCATCTACCACAACGTCTTCTCGCTCCGGGGGCCGCGTCCCTTCGACCTCGGGCGCTACGCCGCGGGCAGGACGAAGTCGGTGCGCTTCGATCGGCCCGGCGTCGTGCGGGTGTTCTGCGAGATCCATCCGCACATGAGCGCGTTCGTGCTGGTGTTCGCGCACAAGTACTACGCGGTGACCGCGCCGGACGGGCGCTATTCGATCACGGGCATCCCGCCGGGGCGGTATACAGTGGTGGCCTGGAGCGAAGGGGAGGTGCGCGAGTCGCGCACGCTCGTCGTCCCCGACGCCGGCGGCCTCCCCGAGTTCGACTTCGACCTGCGATAGGCCTGACCCTGCGCATCCTCCGATCGCTCACCAACCGCATCTTCCTCGCCACGGCGGCGCTCGCCCTCGTGTCGATCGGCTTCGCCGTGCTGTACGTCAGCCGCGCGCTGACCGGGAACGCCGAGCAGGCGCTGCAGCGCAGCATGATCGAGGCAGGCACGGTGGTCGACCAGCAGTGCGCGACGCTGGTGCAGACCATGGCGGTCAACGCGCGCCTTGTCGCCGACCTGCCGCGGCTCAAGGCCGCGCTCGACCTGGGAGACCCGCCAACGGTCGCGCCGATCGCGCGCGACTACCGGCTGCAGCTGGGGGCGGCGCTGCTCGTCCTGACCGACCGCAACGGGCGCGTCATGGCGGTGGCCGGTGACCCCGGCACCGCCGACAGCGCGATCCCGCTGCGTCCCGAGGTGGAGCAGGCGCTGCGCGGACGCGAGAGCACCGGCGCCTGGCCCGTCGGCGACGGGGTACTGCAGGTGGTCAGCGTGCCGGTGACGATCGGGCCCGACGAGATCCTCGGGACGCTCACGGTCGGCGTGCGGCTCGACGAGGTGCTCGCGCAGCAGTTCCGTCGCGTGACCGAGAGCGAGATCGCCTTCGCCGTGGACGGGCAGGTGCGCGCCTCGACCCTGCCGCTCGACGACACGCCCAAGCTCGCGCCGTTGCTGGGCAGCGAAGGCGTGCAGCCGGTGCAGCTCTCGGCCGGCGAGTACGTCGCGCTGCGGCGTCCGCTGATCACGGTACTCGCGCCGCCCGGCCTGCCGGTGGGCCAGCCGTCGCAGCCCGCGGCGCCGGCGGGCGAGCCGGTGAGCCGGCAGACGAGCCAGCACGCGAGCCAGACGGGGCAGGTGCGCGCGACCGTCCTGCTGCTGCGCTCGCGCACCGATCAGCTCCGCTTCCTCGGCCCGATCCGCAACGGCCTCTGGCTGGTCGGCATCATCGCCGTCTTCGCGGCGACCATCATGAGCTACGCGGTGGCGCGCACCGTCACCAGGCCGCTGGCGGCGATCACCGATGCGATGCGCGAGATGAGCGCCACCGGTGACCTCTCACGCAAGCTCGCCCGGCGCGGCACGGCCAGCTGGGCGGACGAGGACGCCGCCATCCTCGCGTCGACGTTCGACAGCCTCACCGACGCGCTCGCCGGCTTCCAGCGCGAGGCGGCGCAGGAGGAGCGGCTCTCGGCGCTGGGCCGGCTGTCGACCGTCATCGCGCACGAGGTGCGGAACCCGCTGATGATCATCAAGACCTCGCTTCGCGCGGTGGGACGGGAGGGCGTCAGCCGCGACGAGATCGCGCAGGCGCTCGACGACGTGAACGAGGAGGTCGCGCGGCTGAACCGCGTGGTGAACGACGTGCTCGACTTCGCGAAGCCGATCCGGTTCGACCTCGAGGCCTGCGACGTCAACGCGGTCTGCGCCTCGGCCGAGGCCGCGGCCCGGGCTGACGGGGAGGTGCTGCGCGTCGCGCTGCGGCTCGACCCGGCCCTCGGTCCGATCGTGACCGACGGCGAGCGGCTGCGGGGCGCGCTGGTGAACGTGATCACGAACGCGCGACACGCGGTGCTGGCGCGGCGCGCGCGCGAGGAGACGCGCGAGGAGCCGGGCACGGAGACGCGCACGGAGGTGCCAGACGTCGAGGTCCTCACGGCGCCCACGGCGGTCAACGGCGTGCCGGGCGTGCGCATCACGGTGCGCGATGCCGGTACCGGCGTCAGCGCCGAGGAACTGCCCCGGCTGTTCGACCCGTACTTCACGACGAAGCGCGCCGGCACCGGGCTCGGGCTCGCGATCGTCCGCAACGTCATCGAGGGGCTCGGCGGCAGTATCGCGGTCACGTCGCGCAGCGGCGGCGGCACGGTGCTGCAGATCGAGCTGCCGTCACGAGGAGAATCACGATGAAGGCGGGTGCGGGAACGCTCCTGCTCGTGGACGACGAGCAGAAGATCCGTCGATCGCTCGGACAGGCGCTGCGGGTCGAGGGACACGAGGTGCTCGAGGCGGCCAACGTCGGTGAGGCGCGGACCGTGCTCGCCAGCCGCGACGTCGACGTGCTGATCGTCGACAACCTGATGCCGGGGGCGACCGGACTCGACCTCATCCGCGAGATCGCCGCCTCGACGCCCGAGGCCGAGCGGCCGCAGATCCTCATGATGACGGCGTACGCCACGGTCGAGAGCGCCCTCGAGGCGATGAAGCTCGGCGCGCTCGACTACCTGCAGAAGCCGTTCGAGGTCGAGGAGCTGCTGGTGGTGGTGGAGCGCGCGCTCGCGCACCAGCGGCTCAGCACCCAGCAGCGCTACCTGCTCGACGAGCAGGAGGCCGAGTTCAACCACTACGGCCTCGTCGGCCGCAGCCGGGCCATGGACGAAGTCAACCGCCGCGCCCGCCTGGTGGCCCAGACGCGCAGCACGGTCCTGGTCACCGGCGAGACGGGCACGGGCAAGGAGCTGGTCGCGCGCGCGATCCACGCGCAGAGCGCCGAGCGCGGACGGCCGCTCATCAAGGTGAACTGCGCGGCGATTCCAGAGACGCTCCTCGAATCGGAACTCTTCGGGCACGTGCGCGGCGCCTTCACCGGCGCCACGTCGAACAAGAAGGGGCGGTTCGCGCTCGCCGACGGCAGCACCATCCTGCTCGACGAGATCGGGACGATGAGCCCGATGCTGCAGGCCAAGCTCCTGCGCGTGCTGCAGGAGCGGGAGTTCGAGCCGCTCGGCGCCGAGCACAGCCAGCAGGTGGACGTCCGCGTCATCGCGGCGACCAACCGCGACCTGCGGCAGATGGTCGCCGTGGGGACGTTCCAGGAGGACCTGTTCTATCGCCTCAACGTGATCCCGATCGAGGTGCCGCCGCTGCGCGATCGCTCCGAGGACATCCCGCTGCTCGCCGAGCACTTCGTGCGCAAGCACGAACAGCGCACCGGCAAGCGCATCTCGGGCATCGACGACGGGGTGCTCGCCGAGCTGCGCGCGTATCCCTGGCCGGGCAACGTGCGTGAGCTCGAGAACCTGATGGAGCGCGCGGTGGTGCTGTCGGTCGACGGCCTGATCACCCGAGAGACGCTGTTGCCGTTCGTCGGCCAGGCCGCGGCGCCCGCGACAGGGAGCCTGCCGTCGCTGCGGCTGGCGTCGAACGTCGAGTGGATCGAGCGCGAGACGATTCGCCGGGCGCTCGATCGCGCCGGCGGCGTGAAGAAGGACGCGGCCGAGCTGATGGGGATCAGCCAGCGCGCGCTGAGCTACTACCTGTCCAAGTACCGGCTGTCCTGAGGGCCGTCGAGCGCCTCCCGGATGGTCCGCTGCAGCTCCTCGGGGTCGAACGGCTTCTGCACGAAGCGGGTTCCCGGGGGCAGCGCGGCGTGCCGCTCCGGCTCCTCGGTGTACCCGGACATGCAGATCACCTTCAGGTCGGGCCTCGCCGCCACCATCTGCAGCGCGAGGGCGCAGCCGTTCATGCCGGGCATGACGACGTCGGTGAGCAGCAGGTCGATCGGCTCATCGCCCCGCCCGTACAGCTGGAGCGCCTCCTCGCCGGTCGCCGCCTCGAGCACCCGGTAGCCGCGCCCCGTCAGCATGCGGCGGGTCAGCGTGCGCACCATGCCTTCATCCTCGACCAGCAGCACCGTCGCCGCGTGCGGCGCGGCGGGGGCGGGGTGACGCTCGGCCACGATCACGGGCACCGCTTCGTTCGCCCGCGGGAATGACAGGGTGAGCGCGGTGCCGTCACCCGGCGCCGAGTCGACGGCGATCTCCGCGCCGCTGTGCGTGACGATGCCGTAGACCGTGGCGAGGCCGAGGCCGGTGCCGCGTCCAGGACCCTTGGTCGTGAAGAAGGGCTCGAACATCCGCGAGCGTGTCTCCTCGTCCATGCCGCACCCGCCGTCACGCACGATCAGCTGGACGCGCGGCGGCTCCTCCTGCACCTGCGTACGGATCCAGAGGGTCCCGCCCGAGGGCATCGCATCGCGCGCGTTGATCGAGAGGTTCATGACCACCTGTTCCAGCTCGCCCGGGTCGACGCGCACCGGCGTCGGCCCCTGGCAGAGCTCGACCTGCAGCCGGACGTCCTCGCCGATCACCCGCCGCAGCATGCCGGTCAGGCTGAAGATCACCTGGTTCATGTCGACCACCTGCGGCTCGAACGCCTGGCGGCTTGCGAACGCCAGCAGCTGGCGCGTGAGCCGGGCGGCGCGATCGCCGGCAGCGCGAATCTCGTCGACGATCTCGCGGACCTCCGGCTCGAGCGGGTGGTGGTTCAGCACTTCGCTGCTGTTCGCGTTGATGACGGTGAGCAGGTTGTTGAAGTCGTGGGCCACGCCACCGGCGAGTCGCCCGATCGCCTCCATCTTCTGCGCGTGCCGCAGCTGTTCCTCGAGGCGGCGCCGCTCGCCGACGTCGCGCGAGTTGACGACGATGCCCTGCACATTGGGGTCGTCGAGCCGGTTGACGCCAATCGCCTCGGTCAGCACGTAGCTGCCGTCCGCGTGGCGGAACCTGTACTGGGCAGTGACCGGTACGCCGGGGTTCCGCATCGCCGTCGAGAACCCCTCGACGACAGCAGGCAGGTCTTCCGGGTGTACGAAGCCGAAGACCGGCATGCCGAGCGTGGCGCTCTCGTCGTGTCCGTACAGGCGGGCGAACGTGGGGCTCTGGTAGACCACGCTGCCGTCGTGGGCGATCACCGTAATCGCGTCGTTCGAGTGCTCCACGAGCATGCGATGGCGCGCCTCGCTCTGCCGGACCCGCTCGTCCGTCTCGTGCTGCGTCGTGACGTCGCGGGAGATGCCGTACGTGCCGATCAGGTTGCCCTGCTCGTCCTCGACGGGGCCGACGCTCGTCTGGAACATGCGCGGACGCCCACCCGCCACCACGAGCGGCTTGGTAAAGGTGGCCGGCTGGCGCTGCTCGTAGACCATCCGGTGGGCACCGGCGATCTCGCGGGCCTGGTCGTGCGGGAACAGCGCGAAGTCGTCCCGGCCGACCATGTCCTGCGGTTCGATGCCGAGGTTGTGGGCGGCCGCCCGGTTGCACCAGATGTACTGCCCCTGAGGACCCTTCAGGAACACCGCATCGTCGGTGGCGTCCGCGATGCCACGCAGCAGCGCCGTGCTCTGCCAGAGTTCCGCGTCGCCGCGCTGGCGATCCACCGCGAACGCAATCTGCCCGGCGACCGAGCGCACCAGCGCCACCGTCTCAGCGGACCAGTCGCGGGCGCGGCTGTCGTAGAGCATCACCTTGCCGATCACCCGCTGCTTCACCGACAGCGGTACCGCCAGCATCGAGCGGATACCCTCGGCCCGTACCACGTCGGCCAATGCCACCGCGACCGGTCCGGTCTCGGTGAGCACGTCGGAGATTGCGACGGGCTGTGGGTCGGAGGTGTCGGGTGCCCAGAATGTGTACCCCTGGGCCGCGGTACGGTAGGTCTCCGAGAGTCCGCGCCAGGCCGCGAAGCGGCCGACGCCATCGCCCTCGCGTACCAGGATCGCCAGCCGCCGCAACTCGAGCACCTGCTCGAGGCCATCGAGCGCCGTCTCGTACATCTCTTCGGCGTCGCGAGACGTCGCGAGCGTCGAGGTCAGGGAGTTCAGGAGCTGCAGCTCCTCGACCTGGCGGCGCAGACGGGCCTCGGCCTGCTTCCGTTCGGTGATGTCGCGCATGATGGCGCAGTTGTATTCGCGCCCTTCGTACTCCACGTAGTTGACGGTGACCTCGGTGTCGAGCACCCGGCCATCCCTGGTCTGGTGGTCCGACTCGATCGTGAACGACCGCCGGACGCGCAGGTCGTCCCAGTGGCGCTGCCAGGAGGCCTCGTCCGGGAAGTTCGGGTCGATCTCCGCGACGGTCCGCCGTAGCAGCTCGTCACGCGAGAAGCCGAGCACGGCGCAGGCCGCGTCGTTGACATAGCAGATTCGCCCGGAGGCGGCGATCCAGAACACCGCATCAGGCGAGCGGTCGGTGCTGAGTTGCGCGAGGCGCGCGAGCCAGCCGGCGTCGGACGGCAGGCTGCTAGGATCCACGTCGGGAGCGACCACGTCTTTCACTGGGGGAGTGACCTCGGGGGCGGTCAGTTCGGGCGGGTCGGGCCGGCGGCGGTACCGGCCCGAGCGCAGGAGTCGCGGTGATTATCTACGGACGCGTCGCCGGGGTAAACGGGGAACGGCTGAATGTCCGGGAAGGGAGAGGCGTCGACGTGCAGGCACCACAGCCGATCGTACTCGAAGGATACGGGATTCAACTGGAGCCGCTCGCTCCGTCACACCTGCCCGCCCTCGTGTCGGCGGCCGGCGATGGTGAGGTCTGGCGCACCTGGTACGTCTCGGTGGCCGATCTCGAGCCCGGACGCGAGCAGGCGTGGCTCGACCTGGCGCTGCGCGGGCAGGCCGAGGGGCACATGCACGTGTGGGTGGTGCGTGACCGCGCGAGCGACACCATCATCGGCAGTACGCGGTTCCACGACATCGTGGTCCCGATCGGCCGGGTCGACATCGGCTTCACGTTCTACGCCTCGCGCTGGCAGGGGACGCACGTCAACACGGCGTGCAAGCGGCTGCTGCTCGCCCACGCCTTCGAGTCGCTCGGCGCGCAGGCGGTGGGGTTCCGCGTCGACAACCTGAATGCGCGCTCGCAGCGCGCGGTCACCGCCATCGGGGCGAAGCTGGACGGGATCCTGCGGCACTGGCAGGCGCGCCGCGACGGATCGGTGCGCGACCAGTACATGTACAGCATCGTCGCGGCGGAGTGGCCCGACGTGCGCGCGCGCCTCGACGCGCGACTGGCGGCGCGGCTGGCCGGCGGGCGGCCGACGTAGCGCGCTCCGTCTCCTACTGCACGCCGACGATCTGCCCGTCCGGACGCAGGTCGACCTTCGCGGCGTGCGGCGTCTTCGGCAGGCCCGGCATGGTCGTGATCTCGCCGGTGAGCGCGACGAGGAAGCCGGCCCCCGCCGACATCCGCACCTCGCGCACGGTCATCACGAAGTCGCGGGGGCGGCCGATGCGGCGCGCGTCGTCCGACAGCGACAGGTGCGTCTTGGCGATGCAGACCGGCACGTCGCCCATCCCGAGCGCGACCGCCTGGTCGATCTGCTTGCGCGCCGTCACCGAGAACTCGACGTCCGCGGCACCGTAGACCGCCCGGGCCACCTTCTTCACCTTTTCCATCGGCGGGTCCGAGAGCTCGTACGCGTGACGTGGCGTCGGCGCGGCCGGTGCGGCCGCGGCCCGCGCGTGCACGTGCGCGGCAATCTCGCGGGCGGCGCCACCGCCCTGACCGAAGATGTCGGCGGCGAAGGCCTCGACACCGTCCTCGCGCAGCGCATCGCGTACGTACTGCAGTTCGTCCGGCGCGTCGCCGGCGCGCACGTTCAGCATCACCACCGGCTCGAACCCGAACCCGCGCGCGCTCTCGACGTGGCGGCGCAGGTTGCCGAGCCCACGCCCGATCGCCTCGCGGTCGGGCGCCGACAGCGCTGACACCGCCACGCCGCCGTGATACTTCAACGCGCGCACCGTGGCGACCAGCACCACGGCGTGCGGCCAGATGCCGGCCGTGCGGCACTTGATGTCGAGGAACTTCTCGGCGCCGAGGTCGAAGCCGAAGCCCGCCTCGGTGAAGACGAGATCGGCGCGCCGCAGCAGGAAGCGGGTGGCGACGATGCTGTTGCAGCCATGCGCGATGTTGCCGAAGGGGCCGCCGTGCACCACCGCCGGCGCGCCCTCGACGGTCTGCACAAGGTTCGGGGCCATCGCATCGCGCAGCAGCGCCGCCATCGCGCCCTCGGCCTGCAGGTCGGACGCACGCACGGCGCGGCCGTCGCGGCCGAAGCCGACGAGCATCCGCCCGAGGCGTGCCTTCAGGTCGGTGTAATCACGCGAGAGGCAGAGCACCGCCATCACCTCGCTGGCGGCGGTGATGTCGAACGCCGTCTCGCGTGGTACGCCCATCGACCGGCCGCCGAGCCCCGACACGACGTCGCGCAGGAATCGGTCGTTGATGTCCATCACGCGGCGGATGGTCAGCTGGCGCGGATCGAGCCGCGGCGGGTCGTCGAAGTAGACCGCGTTGTCGGCGAGCGCGGCGAGCAGGTTGTTGGCCGCAGTGATCGCGTGCAGGTCGCCGGTGAAGTGCAGGTTGATCCGTTCGGACGGCTCGAGCGTCGAGCGTCCGCCCCCGGTGCCGCCCCCCTTCGCGCCGAACACCGGTCCCAGCGACGGCTCGCGCAACGCGCAGGCGGCGCGCACGCCGTTGAGGCGGGCGCCCTGCGCGAGGCCGATGCTGCACGTCGTCTTCCCCTCGCCGGCGGGCGTCGGGCTCATGGCCGAGACGAGCACGAGCCGCGCGCGGGGGGGATCTTCCCGGAACGCGACGGCCGGGTCGATCTTCGCGACGTCTGGCCCCCAGGGATGCAGGTCAGTTGGAGAGAGGTCGAGTTCGGCAGCGACGTCGGCGATCGGGCGCATGGCCCAGTGTACCTGTGCGTCGCGGTCTAGCGGAGGGGGGCGCTCGCGCTGGCGAGCGGGACGTCGGGCACCACGCAGCGGGCGTTGGCGAACAACCCTGCGCTGTTCGGCATGGCATCGAGCAGCGCAACCTGCCGCAGCAGGCGCGCCTGATCGTCGGGCCGCAGCACCCAGAGATCGAGCTGGTGCTCGGTGTCGGACGGGTCCATGTACTTCCCGTCCTTGCGGACCTCGAAGTGCAGGTGCGGACCGGTGGAGCGCCCCGTCGACCCGACCAGGCCGATCACCTGACCGCGACCGACCGAGCGCCCAGGCTCCATGCCCTCGGCGATCGCGGACATGTGCGCGTAGTAGGTGTGGTACCCGCCGCCGTGGTCGAGGATGACGAGATTGCCGTAGGCCGACGCGCGTCCCGCGAAGCGCACCGTGGCCTGGCCCACCGCGTGGATCTCGGTACCGAGCGCTGCCGCGAAGTCGACGCCGAGGTGCTGTCCGGCGCGCACCGTGCGGACCGTGCGCGTGCGGGCCTTGCCGTTCTTCACGACGCGCACCCGGCGCACCGACGTGCGGAGGGCCGGGCCGACCCCGCGCGAGAGCCGCTTGTACTCGACCGACGAGAGCCAGAGCACGCGCTCGTAGTCGACGCCGCCGGCGCCCATCAGCACGCCGGGCCCGTCGCCGCGATCCACCCACCAGACGCCGTCGATCACGCGTCCCGTCGGCGACTCGATCAGTTCGAGCGCGAGCAGGCGGGCCATGTCGGGTTCGTCGCGCGTCTCGAGCACGATGCGGAGGTGGTGGCCGCCAGGTGCCGGCTGCCCCTGGGTGTCGCGCGTCATGTGCCGGGTGAGCACCGCGAGTTCCCAGCGCACCTGCGCGGGCACGTCTTCGGGCAGCTCCTCCGCCGGGTCGATCTCTCGCGCCGGCAGCGTGAACTCACGCCGCATCGGCACGACGCAGCCGAGGTCCGTCGAGACGACGGCCTCGGTCTCGTCGTCGCGCTGCACGATGATGCCGCCGAGCGCGGGGTCGGAGCCGTCGCGCAGGAACATCGCCGCGGCCGCGCCGAGGTTGCCGCCCTTGGTCGCGACGTAGTCGATGCACGGACGTCCGCCCAGCCCCGGGGTGATGCCGGCCTGGTCGAGGATCTGCCGGAGCCGATCGGCGGGCATGTGCAGGTCGGCGGGCGCGGTGGTGTCGAGTTCGTCGAAGCAGCCGCGCTCGACGGTGGCCGGCTCGACGATCTCGGGGACGATCGCCGGCTGCTTGAACGGGCGTGCGGCCGCGCGTGTGGTCGAACGGCGCGTGGGCGTCTTCGTCGTGCGCGCACGGCGCGTCGCCGGACGACGCGCGGTCGCGGTGCGCGTCTTCGAACTGGCTCGGGTGGCGGCGGCTCGGGTGGTAGATCGGGTGGGGGCCTTGCGGGTGGTGCTGGCGGTGCGGGTGCGGCTGGCGGCGGTGCGGGTGGGTGCGCCACCGGCCCGGCTCGTCACGTTTCTGGTCGCGGGCCTGGTCGTCGGCCTCGCCGCCGTCTTGCCGGCGCTGGCCGTGCCGGCACTCGCCACGCCCTTGCGCGGGCGCGTCTCCGCGGCGGCAGCCGTCGACACCTGGGTCGCGAGCGCGATCAGGGCGAGCAGTGCGATCACCGCGAGGCGGGGCACACGGGGAGCGTTCATCCGACGCATCGGTACGGTTCTGCGTGCAGGAGTGCGAATCTGAAGCCCATATCTTACCCGGACCCGGCCCGAGAGGCCTCCGTACATCCTGTATCGGTCGATCGTCACCAGCCGGGCAGCAAGCGAGACGCCAGAAAGGGCTCGCATGACGTCTCAGAGGCCTCGGATGTCGTGTGCGGGGGCACGTTTGTCGTGTGCGAGGGCACGTTGCACACGAAATACCCCTCACCTCACGCGAGTGGCATGCGGTGATTCGCTGGATGCATGCTGACCCATGAGTGACGCGTGCCGATGCACGACTTCGACGGGTCGATGCACAGTGAAAGGGGCAGGTCGGTCAGCGTTGGCATGGCTGACGTCAGCTCGCTGGTGCCGAGGCGCGTCTTCCGCGTGCGATGATCGGCGACGATGCTGCCGTTCATGGATGACGAGTCGCCGCGCGAGGCACCGATCATTGCGTTCACCGATGGCGCCGCGAAGGGGAACCCCGGCCCCGGCGGGTGGGGCGCGATCGTCCTGACCCCGGACCAGTACGTCACCGAGCTCGGGGGCGGCTCGCCGCACACCACGAACAACAAGATGGAACTGAGCGGCGCGATCGCGGCGCTGCGCGAGGTGGCCGACACGCCGGGCAGGGTGGAGCTGTACACCGATTCCACCTACGTCATCCAGGGGATCACGCAGTGGGTGCACGGCTGGCGGCGCAAGGGCTGGAAGACGTCCAGTGGCAGCGAGGTGGCGAACCGCGATCTCTGGGAGGCGCTCGCCGATCTGCATGAAGGGCGCGGCAAGGGCGGCGTCCACTGGCACTGGGTCCGCGGGCATCAGGGGACGCCCGGCAACGAACGCGCGGACGAGATCTCGGTCGCGTTCGCGGTGAACGAAGCGCTGCCGTTGTACCACGGTCCGCTGGCGACGTACCCGATTCCCATTCTCGATGTGCCGGTCGAAACGGCGGTGCCGCAGCGTTCGAGCGCGGCGGGCAACGCCCCGCGTCCACAGTTCGGGGCAGGCGCTGCCGCGGCGAAATCGGCGAAGGCATACTCGTATGTCAGCGTGGTCGACGGTGTGCCCATGCGTCACGCCACGTGGTCGGAGTGCGAGCGCCGCGTGAAGGGGCGCGCCGGCGCACGCTTCCGCAAGAGCACGAGCGCCGCTGACGAGGTCAGCATCCTGCGCGGCTGGGGGATCGACCCTGGTCAGTTGTAGATTGAACCCATGATTGCCAAGAACACCATCTGCCTCTGGTTCGACAAGGACGCGCTCGCCGCCGCCACCTTCTACGCCGCGACGTTCCCCGACAGCAGGGTCGGCAAGGTCTCGACGGCTCCCGGCGACTTCCCCGGCGGCAAGGCGGGGGATGTACTGGTCGTGGAGTTCACGGTGTGCGGCATCCCCTGCATCGGGCTGAACGGCGGGCCGGTGTTCAGGCAGACCGAGGCCTTCTCGTTCCAGATCGCCACCGACACGCAGGAAGAAACCGATCGCTACTGGAACGCGATCGTCGGCAACGGCGGGCAGGAGAGCGACTGCGGCTGGTGCAAGGACCGCTGGGGGCTCTCGTGGCAGATCACGCCGCGCACGCTCACCGAGGCGATGGCCGCCGGCGGTGATGAAGCGACGCGTGCGTTCGCCGCGATGATGACGATGCGGAAGATCGACGTGGCGGCGATCGACGCCGCGCGCAGGGGCTGAGCTCGCAACTGAGCCGGTGGCGGCTGTGGCGGTGCGGGCGTAGACGTGCCGCCGAGTCGCGGCGCGAGCGGCCTCGTACGACGGTCTATCCGACGACGGTCCCGAACAACCGCCCCACCAGCGCGGTGGCGACCATCGCGAGCACACCCCAGATGGTGACGCGGGCGGCGCCGACCAGCATCGGCGCGCCGCCGACGCGCGCGGCCATGGCGCCGAGCGCAATGAGGCAGGCGAGCGTGACTCCGGCGACAACGGCCACCAGGCCGCTCGCGGGTGCGAGCATGACCGCGAGAATCGGCACCGCCGCCCCCACCGCGAACGTCGCGGCCGACGCCAGCGCTGCCTGCAGCGGACGGGCGGCGAGTTCGTCCGTCAGCCCCAATTCGTCACGCGCATGCGCCTTCAGCGCGTCGTGCTCCCCGAGCTGCTGCGCGACGCTGCGCGCCAGCTCCGGGGTCAGGCCGCGGCCGATGTAGATCGCGGTGAGCTCGTCCTCCTCGGCCTCGGGATTGTCGATCAGCTCCTGCCGCTCACGGTTGAGATCGGCCTCCTCGGTGTCGGCCTGCGAGCTGACCGACACGTACTCCCCGGCCGCCATCGAGAGGGCGCCGGCCACGAGCCCGGCGATGCCGGCGACGAGCACCGCCTCGCGGCCGGTCTCCGCGGCGGCGACGCCGACCACCAGGCTTGCCGTCGACACGATGCCGTCGTTCGCCCCCAGGACGGCCGCGCGCAGCCATCCGATCCGATCGCTCCGGTGCCGTTCGCGGTGCCGCATGATGCCCTCACTGTACGCCAACCCTGCGTGTGAAGATGAGCAGGATGACCACCGGTGGGGACGACGGTCGTGAACGCATCGCGGTGCCGGCCGGCCTGGTGAGCCTGTCGTCGTCCGAAGCTCGGGAGCGGCTGGCCCGCGTCGGTCCGAACCGGTGGGTGAAGCAGGACCGCTTCGCCCGGGTGCGCGCCGCCCTCGCGCTGCTGCTCGACCCGATGGCGATCATGCTGGCCGCCGCCGCGGTCGTCTACCTCCTGCTCGGTGAGACGCGTGACGCCGTCGTCCTGGCCCTGGCGCTGATCCCGGTGCTCGGGGTCGACGTCGTGCTGGAGGCACGGTCGCGAGCGGCGCTCGATCAGCTGGCCCGCGCGGCCGCCCCGTTCGCGACCGTCGTGCGCGACGGAACGGCCGGCCCCGTGCCCGTCGACGAGGTCGTGCCCGGCGACCTGCTGGTGCTCGAGGAAGGGCACGTCATCGCGGCCGACGGCGTGGTGCGGGTCGCCGCGAACCTCGCGGTGGACGAATCGTCGCTGACGGGCGAATCGGAGCCGCAACCGAAGCGTGCGTGGGACGCAGCCGTGACGGACGACGAGCCTCCACACGAGTCCAGGTTCTTTGCCGGCTCGCTGGTGGCCTCGGGTCAGGGGTTTGGCGTCGTCACCACCACCGGCGTGGCCACGCAGTATGGGTCGGTGGCGGCACTGGTCGGCCAGGTGTCGGCCGACCCGAGTCCGCTCCAGCGGCACGCGGGCGCGTTGGTCAGGCGGCTCGGCGTGGTCGCGTTGATCGTGGCGCTGGGACTGTTCGCGCTCGGCATCTGGCGCGGCGAGCCGTGGACGGTCGCGCTGCTCGGCTCGGTCAGCCTCGCGATGGCGGCGATCCCCGAGGAGTTCCCGATCGTCCTGACGCTGTTCCTGTCGGTCGGGGCGTGGCGTCTGGCCTCGCGCGGCATGCTGGTGCGGCGCCTGGCCTCGGTCGAGACCCTCGGCGCGACGACGGTGATCTGCACCGACAAGACCGGCACGCTCACGCGCGGTGAGTTCCAGATGACCCGTCACGTCAGCCTGCAACCCGGGCTGAGCGAGGCGGCGTTCCTCGAGGCGGCGATCCTCGCGTGCGAACGGCACCCGGTCGATGCGATGGAGCGCGCGATCGTCCAGTACGCCGAGGCACGGGGCGTCTCTGCGCCAGCGGTGTACGACCGGTGGACCCTCGTGCGCGACTACGACTTCGATCCGGTCGGCCGGCACATGTCGCACGTGTGGCGGGCGAGCGACGCCGGGGGCGCCGATCCGGGTGCCGGATGCGTGGTGGCGGCGAAGGGGGCCCTCGAAGGCGTGCTCGCGCACGCGGCCGCGGATACGCCGGTGCGCCGGGCGTTGGAGGCGGCCAACGAGACATTCGCCGGGGACGGCCTGCGGGTGCTCGCGCTGGCCACGAAGGCGACCCGTGAACCGGGTGCCGACAGGGCCGTGGACGAGCAGGGTCTGACGGTGCTCGGCCTGCTCGGCTTCCAGGACCCGCTGCGTGCCGAGGTGCCCGAAGCCGTCGCCGAGTGCCAGCGCGCCGGCATCCGCGTCGTGATGATCACCGGCGATCACCTGCTGACCGCGCACGCGGTGGCCGAGCGTGCGGGCATCCTGCACCAGGATGACGCGATCCTCACCGGAGCCGAGCTCGCCGCCCTGGCCGGTGACGACGGGTCCGGGGGAGCGGTGCAGGCCCACCGCATCCGCAGCGCGGCGATCTTCGCGCGCATCAGCCCGCAGCAGAAGCACCTGATCGTCGACACGCTGAAGCGGGCGGGGGCGGTCGTGGCGATGACCGGGGACGGCGTGAACGACGCGCCGGCGCTGCGCCGCGCCGACATCGGTATCGCGATGGGGCAACGCGGCACCGACGTCGCGCGCGCGACCGCCGACCTGGTGCTGCTCGACGACAACTTCGCGTCGATCGTCCACACGGTGCGCCAGGGACGACATATCTTCCAGAACATCCAGCGGGCGTTCCTCTACCTGATCGCGTTCCACATCCCGATCGTGGTGCTCGCCGTTCTTGCCCCGCTGCTGAACCTGCCGCTGGTGCTCCTGCCGATTCACCTCGTCTGGCTCGAGCTGATTGTCCACCCGGTGTCGGCCGTGGTCTTCCAGGCCGAGCCGGCTACGGCGGATGTGATGCGGCGACGACCGCGCGACCCGGCGGCGCCGCTGCTGCCGCGCGCGTTGGTCGTCCCCTCGTCGGTGTCGGGCACGGTGCTGGCGCTGGTGACCTTCGGGCTCTACTGGTCGTCGCTGCGGCCGTTGGGCGAGTCGGCGGCGCGCGGGATGGCGCTCATCACCATGCTGGCGGGCTACCAGGTGCTGATGTTCGCCGAGCGATTGAGCCTGCCAGGACAGGCGGTCGACCGAATCCCGCGTACGCGCGTGTTCTGGGGCGTCTGGTGCGCGAGCGCGCTGAGCCTCGCGCTGGTGTTCTGGATCGACGCGGCGGCGGACCTCTTCAGGGTGGCCGTGCCTGCGTGGCGAGACATCGGCCTCGCGGTCGGCCTTGGCGTGCTCTCAGTCGGATGGCGGCTCGTTCAGCCGGCCTCCGCCAGGTCGTCGTCCATCGCCTGAGCGTCACCCGGCGGCGGCGCCTGCGTCGGGTCTACCGTCTCGCGTGCGAGCAGCCGATCGGCGAGGTAGCCGTGCGCGGCGGCATCGGTACGCGCGAGGAGCGCCTCGAGCGGCGAGCGCGGCGTCCACGTCTCCCGCTGCTGCATGCCGGGATACGAGCCGTCCGCCCGCCTCGGCGCATAACGGCACCAGAAGCCGAGGTGCCACACGAGGAACTCGCGGATGCGTCCGGTGCCCCGCTCGTCCTCGCCCCAGTGCTCGCGCGCGAGCGCCACGTAGCGGGCATACATCGCGAGCCGCTCGTCCGCGGTCGGGTCCATGTCGCCCTGCGTCATCTCCGAGAAGAGCCACGGCTTGATGAGCGCGCCGCGTGCCGTCATCACCGCCGCGCAGCCGGTGCCCAGACCCGCGTCGACCTCGTGCTTGAACAGGACGTCGCCGTTGCCGACGATCGGCACCGGGCTCATCGCGGCGATCTCGCCGATGACGTCCCACTGGGCCTGCGCCGTGTAGCGCGCCGCGCGCGTCCGCCCGTGGACGGTGACGGCGTCGACGCCGGCCTCCGCCGCGATCGTGACCATCTCGCGATAGTTGAGGTGCTCGTCGTTCCACCCGAGCCGAATCTTGATCGTCACCGGCACCTTCACGGCGGCCTTCATCGCGGTGACGATCTTCGCCACGCGCCGCGGCTCACGCCCGAGCGCCGCGCCGAGCCCCTTGCGGGTGAAGAAGTCGATCGGGCAGCCGAGGTTCACGTCGACCTGGTTCGCGCCGCGCGACTCGGCCAGCGCCGCCGCCCACGCCATCTCCTCGGCGTTGTTGCCGGCAATCTGCACGGCGAAGTGCTTCTCGTCATCGAACCGGCGCAGCAGCGCGAACTCGCCACGACGCTTCTGCCGCAGGCGTCTCGCCACCACCATCTCGCTCATCGTGACGCGCGCGCCGAGTTCCTGGCAGAGGCGACGGTAGGGGAGGTTCGAGCCCTTGGTAATCGGCGCGAGCACGAGTGCGCCCTGCAGAGTGTCGCGAAGCATCCGACCATTATGGCCGCGCGACGTGTAATCTACGGCCATGACGACCAGACCCCAGAACATTCCGGCGGCCGAGGCGCTGCAGCTCGACGCGCTGGTCACGCCCACCGAGCAGGGGATCGCCAGCCGTGTGCTCGCCAGGACGAGCGGCGGCAATGTCACGCTCTTCGCGTTCGACGCGGGCCAGGAACTCTCGGAACACACGTCGCCGTTCGAGGCACTCGTCATGGTGCTCGACGGGGCCGTGACGCTGACCATCGGGGGCACCGAGGTCCCGGCGACGCCGGGCACGATCGTCCGGATGCCGGGAGGCGTTCCGCACGCGGTGAGCGCCCGCACGACCAGCCGGATGCTGCTGGTGATGCTCCGCGAGGCTGCCGCGTCGAGCGAAGGCTGACCCGGGCCGGCGACACCCCATGGGCTTGCCTGACTCGAGGGGGCTCTGTAATATGCAACCGTGAGGTTGCATATTGACTGATCGAATCGAGAAGACGGTCGTGCTGAAGGCGCCCCGGAGCACGGTGTGGAGGGCGATCAGCGACGCACAGGCGTTCGGTGCCTGGTTCGGGATGAAGCTGGACGGCCCGTTCGTCACCGGGCGGGCGATCGAGGGCACGATCGCGATGACGCAGGTCGACCCTGAGGTCGCCAGGCTGCAGGAGCCCCACGTGGGCCTCCGCTGCGTGCTCCTGATCGAGCGGATTGAGCCGGAACGCCTGTTCGCCTTCCGCTGGCATCCCGGCGCGGATGCGGCCGCCGGCCCGGACGCCCCCACGACGCTGGTCACGTTCCGGATCGAGGAGGTGCCCGAGGGGACGCGGGTGTCGATCATCGAGTCGGGATTCGACCAGATCCCTCTGGATCGCCGCGCTCGCGTCTTCGCCGAGAACAGCGGCGGCTGGGACGCGCAGTTGACGTTGATTGCCCGGTATGTGGACGTCGCGTAGCGCCGCCGCGCTCGATGCGCAGGCGCCGGTCTTCGCCGCGCTGGGCGACCCGCAACGTCTGCGGATCGTCAGCCGACTGTTGACCGGTGGGCCTCTGTCGATTGCCGGCATGGCCGACGGTGCGCCCATCACCCGCCAGGCAGTGACCAAGCACCTCCGTGTGCTGGAGGCCGCCGGGATTGCGCGGGTCAGACGCGAAGGCCGCGAGCAGGTGTGGGAACTCGAGTCGGCCGCTCTGAGAGACGCCCGGCGACAACTCGAGGCCATCTCGCAGCAGTGGGAGGGTGCGCTGGCCCGGCTTCGCGCGTTCGTCGAGGAGGACGGCCCTCGGCCTCAGCGTGCGACGCCTTCATCCGGCAGGCGACGTACTCGGCAGGGCTGAGGCTGGCCCGCTCCGCGAGCGTCACGTGCAAGATGTCGCGCCGCGATTGAGCCTCGTTCAAGCGAGTTCGTCGTAGCGAGTCACCTGTCCGTCACGGCAGCAGAGCCGCGTGCGAGGATCGAATCGCATGCGGATTCTTCTTTACAGCGGCAAGGGCGGCGTCGGCAAGACCAGCATCTCGGCCGCAACCGGGCTGCAGCTCGCGCGGCGCGGCGTGCGCACGCTCGTGATGAGCGTCGACCCGGCGCACAGCCTCGCCGACGCGTTCGCGCTCAAGGCGGGACTCTTCGACCCTGCCACGGCCGACCCGTACGAGGTGCGTCCCAACCTGCACGTGCAGGAGGTGAACATCCAGGTCGAGTTGAAGCGGCACTGGCGCGAGATCGCCGGCTACCTCACCAGCGTGCTGCGGACGACCGGACTCGGTGACATCGAGGCCGAGGAACTCGCCATCCTGCCCGGGATGGAAGAGCTCAGCGCGCTGATGTACGTGAACCAGTACCGGAAGCAGTCGACGTACGACGTGGTCATCCTCGACTGCGCGCCAACCGCGGAATCACTCCGGTTCGTGGCGATGCCGACCACGCTCGACTGGTACATGAAGCACGTGTTCCCGACCGAGCGGCGGGTGCTCAACGCGGTGCGGCCGCTCCTGAACCGCATGTCGCCGGTCGAGCTGCCGACCGACGCCTACTTCGCGAACATGAAGGAGCTGTTCACGAAGCTCGAAGGCATCGAGACCGTGTTGCAGGACACGACGATGACGTCGGTGCGGCTGGTGTCGAACGCCGAGCGGATGGTCGTGCGCGAGACGCAGCGCGCGTTCGTCTACTTCCTGCTGCACGGACTCACGGTCGACACGATCCTGGTGAACCGCGTGCTGCCCGAGGAGGTCGACGGCTCATTCCTCGGCGCCCAGCGGCGCAGCCAGCAGCAGATGCTCGGCGAGATGGAGGGATACTTCCACCCCGTGCCCGTGCGGCAGGTGCCGATGTTCGCGGAGGAGGTCGTCGGACTCGAGCGGCTGGAGCAACTCGCCGACGTCCTCGACACGCTCGACCCCGACCCCGCAGCCGTGACGCGCGAGGTGCGCCCGTATGTGTTCGAGCGGCGGGACGGCAGGCACCAGGTGCGCATGGACGTGCCGTTCGTCGAGAAGGGCGAGGTCGGGCTGTTCAAGAAGGGCGACGAGCTCGTGATCGAGCTGGGCGTGCAGCGTCGTCACGTCGGGCTGCCTACCAGCTTGGCCGCGCTGCACCCGACGCGTGCGACGTTCGAGGGTCAGACGCTCGTCATCGAACTGGGAGAGGCATCATGAGTGAACAGGAGAAGACGTGCACCTGCGGGGCCGGCTGCGGAACCGGTGCCGCCGCGGGATGCGCCTGCATGGGCGTGGGTCCGGCGCTCACCGTCGCGGCAGCCGAGATCCTCAAGCGGCTCGCGCCGTCGCCGGAGGTGAGTCAGCACTTCAAGGTGGCGCACCTGGAGATCCTGAAGGGGATCCGCGCAATGCTCGACGAGCAGATCGCGAAGCAGGAAGCGCCAGGGGCGGCGTCCGCGCAGGGGACGAGGATCAGCGTGGAGTGACCGGAAGCTCAGCAGTGACGGCGCATCTAGAATTGACGCGATGCCGTGGACTGTCAGTATCGAGGGGACCGGGTGTATTCGCAGGCTCTACGGTGTCGTCACCGTGCACGACTTCGAGGCGTCCCGCGTGGCGATGACCGAGCACCCGAACGCCGACAACGTGCGATGGATGGTCGATGATTCGCTCGATGCCGCCGACGTCGTACTGGACCAGCGCGACGCCGCGCTCCAAATGGTGACCATCGGCCTGCGCATGTTCCGGTACGTTCGACGCTGGGCAGTCGTGGGACGCGCCGGCAGCTCCGCTGAACAGGCGTTCCGGCTGTTCGAAGCGGCTCCCACGCCGGGTGGAAAGGCGCTGACGGCCTTCTTCACCGACCTCGACACGGCGACCCGCTGGGCGCGCGGCTCGGATTGACGTGATCCTGCGCGAGGCGTGTTACTCCTCGTCGAGTGCGTACACGGCCGCCACGAGCGCCTCCGCATCGGCGGGCGACACCTTCATCCGGTAGACGAGATATTCCGCCGGGCTGAGGCTCGCGCGTTCCATACCCGCCTCGTCATCCATCCAGCGCTTGGCGGCCAGCACCTGGCTGCGGTTCTGTGCGATCGGTTCTGTCATGTGGTGTGTTTCTCCGACAGTCATCTTACCGCTCGCCTTCGCGGCGCCTCCGGAACTGACGCGGGTTCGGCGCCGCTTCGGCGGGGCGGGGCGAGATCAGAAGTGCCGCTTCGCAAACGCGCGACCCGAGCCGGTCTTCAGGTACCGCTCGAACCGAGCAGCCACGTCCACATCCGAGAACTCTAGAGAGACAAGGACGGACCACGGTCGGTGATGCACCGTCACGCCGCTCGGTCCGTTGTTGTGCCAGTACAGGCGTTTTTGAACGGGATGTAGACGAAACGCCTGGCCGTCATCCGGATGGACGAGGCACGAGGCGAACCGACACCTGAACACAAGGATTCAGGCCGAAGTTCCGACGGCGAGTTCAGTCGGGTGCGGTTTCTGCGA
>CANIAI010000006.1 GCA_947465275.1 Acidobacteriota bacterium
CACGGCGAGGGCGCCGACCAGCGCGCACACGAGGCCGCTGGCCACGAGCGCCAGCACGAACAGCCCCGAGGGCGTCATGAGGCGCGCGGACGGCGGCGTCCGACGACGATGGTCGAGAGGCCGAAGCCGAACTCGTGTCGCTGTTCCAGTGCGCGGAGCGACGAGACCATCGCGTAGCCGCGCGTCGCCACCTTGGTGATGTGGCCCCGGCGCAGGATGCGTCCGAACACGTACCAGCCGATGGCGCCGATCCAGTTGAAGTACGACGCGTGCACCACGTCGAATCCGGCGTCGCGCAGCTTGGCCGACAACTCCTCGCGCGAGTAGCGGCGGTAGTGCCCGAGGTTGCGATCGAGATCCGAGAAGAGCGCCTGGTGCGCGGGCACGAGCAGCACGAGGTTGCCGCCGTCGGCGAGGGTCTCGTGCAGCTCGGCGAGCACGCGGCGGTCGTCCTCGATGTGCTCAAGCACGTTGAGGCAGACGACCGTGTCGATCGCGTACCCCGCCATATCGGCAGCCGTGAACGTCGAGAGGTCGACATGCTCGATGACGACGTTCTCGTAGGTGCCGAACCGGCGCCGCAGCAACCGCAGGTACTCGCGCTCGTAGTCGCTGAGCACGAGCAGATCACGGTCGAGCATCAGGCGCGACAGGTTGCCGACCCCGGCGCCCGCCTCGAGCACCCGCCGGCCGATGAAGGGGCGCAGCCGCTCGTACATCTCGACGTTGTACGAGCCCAGTTCGGCCATGCGGGCCAGCGTGTGGCGTCCCACCTCGCCGATGTCGCTCGAGAACCAGAACTTCAGGAGCGTCCAGAGGGCCGAGAAGGCGTCCTTCAGGCCGATCTTCTTGCCCTCGGCGTAGTCACGGCCGTTGTACGAGATCGGCACCTCGTAGATGCGGCACCCGAGTTTCGCGACCTTGACGGTCACCTCCGGCTCGAATCCGAAGCGGTTCGAGCGGAGCGGGATCTGCTGGATCAGTTCGGTGCGGAAGACCTTGTAGCAGGTCTCCATGTCGGTGAGGTTCAGGTTCGTGATCAGGTTGGTGGCGAGCGTCAGCCACTTGTTGCCCACCGCGTGCCAGAACAGGTGCACACGGCGGTGGCCTGACGCGAACCGCGACCCGTACACGACGTCGGCCTGGCCGGACAGGAGCGGCTCGAGCAGCTCCGGGTACTCGTTCGGGTCGTACTCGAGGTCGGCGTCCTGGATGATCGTGAACTCGCCGCGGGCCTCCTGGACGCCACGGCGGATGGCGGCGCCCTTCCCCTGGTTCCGCGGCTGCCGGATGACGCGCAGATTCGTGTAGCGCTGCTCGAGCCCCGCGAGGATGTCGAGGGTGCCGTCGGTCGACCCATCGTCCACGATGACGACCTCCTTGTCGACCGGCACGCCCATCACGCGGCGCACCAGTTCCCTGAGCGTGAAGCGTTCGTTGTAACAGGGAATCACGACCGAGAGCAGCACGGTGCCGGGCACGGCGTCAGGCGTGGCGGACGCGGGGACGGGCACGGGACGCGGGCTGGTCATGAGAGGAGGTCCCGGTGGGCGTGGCCGTGACCCGGGGGACTGCTCGCGAAGTGTAGCAGGTATAATTTCCTCTTCGCATGGCAGCCATCTTTCCGTTCCGTGCCCTTCGTCCGACCCCTGCGTCCGCAGCGCAGGTGGCGGCAGTGCCCTACGACGTCGTCAACGCCGAAGAAGCGGCCGCGCTCGCGACGGGCAACCCGCTGAGCTTCCTGCACGTGTCGCGCGCCGAGATCGACCTGCCCGCCGACACCAACCCCTACGGCGACCCGGTCTACGCCCGCGCCGTCGAGAACTTCGGCCGGCTGCGCGAGGCCGCGCCGCTCGTCTCCGAGGAGACGCCGAGCCTGTACGTGTACCGGCTGCAGATGGGAGCCCACGTCCAGACGGGCGTGGCCGGTTGCTTCTCGATCGACGAATACGACCGCGATCTCATCAAGAAGCACGAGCGGACGCGGCGCGACAAGGAAGACGATCGCACCCGCCACATCCTCGCGCTGCGGTCGCAGACCGGTCCGGTGTTCCTGACCCACGCGGCCGCCGCGGACGTCGACGCCATCGTCACGACGACGACCGCCTCGCCGGCCCTGTTCGACTTCAGCGCCGCCGATGGCGTGCGACACACGATCTGGCGCGTCGCCGAGGGTGACACCGCCGCCCTGGTCGCCGCCTTTGGCCGTATCCCGGCGCTGTACATCGCCGACGGTCACCACCGAGCGGCGAGCGCCGCGCGCGTGCGGACGCAGCTGCGCGAGTCGGGAGCGGGTGACGGCGAGTGGGACCGCGTGCTGGCGGTGGCCTTCCCGGGCGATCAGATGCAGGTGCTTCCGTACAACCGGGTCATCCGCGACCTGGCGACCTACACGCCCGAGACACTGCTCGCGGCGCTGCGCGAACGCCTCACGGTGACCGAACCGGGTCCCGCGACGCCCGCCCGCAAGGGCGAGGTGGCCATGTATCTCGCGGGGCGCTGGTACATGCTGGGCCTCGGGACGGCACCGTCGGATCTCGACGCGGCGAGCCGTCTCGACGTCAGCCGCCTGCAGGACCTCGTGCTCACGCCGCTGCTCGGCATCGGCGACGTCCGCAGCGACAAGCGCATCGACTTCGTCGGCGGGGCGCGCGGGGCGGTCGAGCTCGAGCGGCTCGTCGATACCGGCAAGGCGGCCGTGGCGTTCTCGATGTTCCCCGTCAGCGTCGACGACCTGATGCAGATCTCGGACGCCGGCGGCATCATGCCGCCGAAGTCCACCTGGTTCGAGCCGAAGCTTCGCGACGGCCTGCTCTCACACATGATCTGAGGCGTTGGTGCCTCACACTCGGAAGGGTTTGCGATGACCACAGCCACCCGCATCTTCAACTTCTCCGCCGGCCCCGCGGTGCTGCCGCCTCCCGTCCTGCAGGAGGCGCAGCGAGATCTGCTCGCGCTCCCGGGCGTCGGGATGTCGATCATGGAGATCAGCCACCGCTCGAAGCCGTTCGAAGACCTGCTGAACAAGGCGGTCGAGGACATCCGCGCGCTGGCGAACATCCCGGCCAACTACAAGATCCTGATGCTGCAGGGGGGCGCGAGCCTGCAGTTCTCGATGGTGCCGATGAACCTGCTGACGCCGGGTGCGACGGCCGACTACATCGACACCGGCTCATGGGCCGACAAGGCCATCAAGGAAGCCAGGCGTGTCGGCACGGTCAACGTGACCGGCTCCACCAAGGCCGACAACTACAGCCGCATCCCGGCCGCGTCGGAGATCTCGCTGACGCCGGGCGCCGCGTACGTCCACACCACGACGAACAACACCATCGAGGGCACGCAGTGGAGCGGGCTGCCGGCCGGCGCCGGTGACGCCCCGATCGTGGCGGACACGTCGTCCGACATGTTCCACGCGCCGATCGACGTCTCGAAGTTCGGCCTCATCTACGCCGGCGCGCAGAAGAACCTCGGCCCCTCCGGCGTGACGCTGGTCATCATCCGTGAAGACCTGCTCGCGCGGTCGCAGGCCTCGCTCCCCACGATGCTGAACTACAAGGTGCACGTGGAGAACGACTCGCTCTACAACACCCCCAACACCTTCGGCATCTACATCCTCGGCCTGACGATGAAGTGGCTGCGCGGGCTGGGCGGCCTCGAGGCGATCGGCGAGCTCAACCGCCGGAAGGCGGGGAAGCTGTACACCGAAATCGATCGCACCGGGTTCTACCGCGGCACCGCGCAGAAGGAGAGCCGTTCGCTGATGAACGTCACCTTCCGCCTGCCGAGCGAGGATCTCGAGAAGCAGTTCGTGAAGGAATCGACCGCGGCTGGTCTTGACGGCCTCAAGGGCCACCGGTCGGTTGGCGGGATGCGCGCCTCGATCTACAACGCGTTCCCGGAAGAGGGGATCGACGCGCTGGTGGCGTTCATGCGCGAGTTCGAGCGCACGCGCGGCTGACGCCGCGCGCGCTCGACGCGTCTAGGACGGCGCGGGTCCGCCCTGCGGCCTGCGCCGTCGCCTCCGCCGCCGCCTGGCGCGCGGTTGCGCCTCTTCCGCCGCGGCACCGGCATCGGGGTCGAAGGCCTTCGCGGCCTCGATGAACCCGCGCCAGTGTTCCACCACCTCCGGCGCGTTCCCGTGAATCTCCAGCCAGGTCATCGCTTCCGCGAACGAGCCGCGGTGCATCAGGCCGTGCCGCGCGCGTGGCGAGAGGTTCGGGTCTGCCAGCCGCTTCTGCAGCGACAGGATCTGCCGCAGGCGTTCGACGTCGCGCCGGGCGAGCGGGAGCATCCCGATGGCGAGTCGCGGTTCCTTGCGCGGGTCGCCGTCCGGGGCCGGCGCCGCGTTCACGACGCGATGCGCCTGGCCGAGCGGCACGAGCAGCGATCCGAGCAGGATCGCGTTGGTGAGCGTGTCCGGTACTCCCTCGAATCGGCGGCGGTACCGGTCGAGGGCGGCGAGTGACTGCCACAGCGCGTCCTTCGCCCCGTGCTGCAGCTCGGTGGCGATGGACTGCAGCAGCTTCCGCTCCCCCATCATGCGGAACGCCTTCTCCGACGAGCCCGTGCGGAGCAGCTTGTAGAACTCCTCGACGAGCCGCGCCGGCGCGCTCTTCGTGATTTCGTCGCGGTGCGAGGCGATCGCGGTGTCGATGGGCGGATCGATCGTGAAGTCGAGTCGCGCCGCCATGGCCACGGCGCGCAGCATGCGCACCGGGTCTTCCTGGAACCGCTCGACCGGGTCTCCGATGCAGCGGACGATACCGGCCGCGAGATCCTGCAGGCCGCCCGTGTAGTCGATGATCGAGAAGGTGCCGATGTCGTAGAACAGCGCGTTGATGGTGAAGTCGCGCCGGAAGGCGTCCTGCTCGGGGGTGCCGAACGTGTTGTCGCGATGGATCAGCCGCTCGTGCGAGCCGGGGCCGTCCGCCGCGAGCGGAATCCCCTCGGGCTGGCCGGCAGCTGACTCACCGGAGGCGTCAGCCGGGACCTCCGCGGCCGCGGCGTCCGCGCTCGCCAGTTCCTCGGCGCTCACCTGCCGGCGGAAGGTGGCGACCTCGATCGTCTTCGTCCCGAACCGGACGTGGGCCAGGCGGAAGCGCCGGCCGATGATCCAGCAGTTACGGAAGAGGCGCTTGACCTCGTACGGATGAGCCGACGTGCCGATGTCGAAGTCCTTCGGACGCCGGCCGAGCAGCAGGTCACGGACGCTGCCACCCACGAGGTAAGCGGTGTAGTTGTTCTGGTGCAGCCGGTACAGGACCTTGAGTGCGTCAGGGTCGACCTGCTTGCGCGAGAGGGTGTGTGCTTCGCGCGGCACCACCACGGGTTCACCCATCGACCCTGCATTGTAGCAAAGCACCGCCGTCAGGCACGTCCAAAGTCGCGCTACGTGAATGACTTAGCCGTGCACCCGTGTGGTACGATCCCCGGCGATGCGCCCAGTGGCCCTGCTCGCCCTGCTCCTCGGCGTCCTCGTCGCGTCACCGCTGGAGGCGGCGTCGTCGCCGGCGCTCGCGAAGGCTCGCGCCCTCTACAATGCCGGCGATCTCGATGGCGCCATCAACGCGGCGGCGGTCGCGAGGCGCCAGCCGTCGACGGCGGACGAAGCGGGGCTCGTCACCGCCCGCGCCCACCTGGAGCGGTACCGCCGCGGTGCGCAGCCCGACGACCTCGACGCGGCCCGCGAGGCGCTCGGGTCGATCCGCATGTCCACGCTCACGCCGCGCGATCAGGTCGACCTGCTCGTGGGCCTCGGGCAGTCGCTGTATCTCAGCGAGGTCTTCGGCGCGGCCGCCGAGCTGTTCGACGCGGCGCTGGGGCGGTCGGGCGTCCTCGCGCCCAAGGAGCGCCTCTCGCTGCTCGACTGGTGGGCGACCGCTCTGGATCGCCAGGCGCAGCTGCTGCCGGTCGACCGTCGCATTCCACTCTTCGAGCGGATCGGCACCCGCATGGAGGCCGAGATCCGCGACGACCCCGGCAGCGCCCCGGCCAACTACTGGCTGGCCGTGGCGGCACGCGGCACCGGCGACGTCGGGCGTGCCTGGAACGCCGCGGTGGCGGGCTGGGTCCGGGCGTCGCTGAATCCCGACACCGAGACGGCGACGCGCACCGACCTCGACCGCCTCGTGTCACAGGCACTGGTCGTGGAGATCGCGCGGAACCGTGGCGGCCGCGACAGTCAGGACGCCATGACCGCGACTCGGGCAGAGTGGGAGCTCGTGAAGAGCCAGTGGAAGTGACGCCGCGCCGGGCCTCGCCCCGCCCGGCCGCCTAGTCCTTCGCGTCGCGCCAGTTGTCGGCGACGCCGATGTCCACCGTCAGCGGGACGCTGAGCGCCGCGGCGCCCTCCATCCGCTCGCGTACGAGCGCGACCACGGCCTCGGCCTCCGCCGCCGGCGCCTCGAACAGCAGTTCGTCGTGCACCGTCAGGATCATCCGCGTGGCGAGCGCGCGCGCCTGCAGCTCGCGGTGCAGGTCGATCATCGCGCGCTTCAGGATGTCGGCCGCGGTCCCCTGGATGGGCATGTTGACCGTCACCCGCTCCGCGGCCTGACGCACCTGCATGTTGCGGCTGTTCAGCTCGGGAACGAGCCGTCGCCGGCCGAACAGCGTCCGCACCACGCCGCTCTCGCGCGCCTGCCGGATCGTCTCGTCGATGAATCCCCGCACCTTCGGGAAGCCCGCGAAGTACGCGTCGATGAATGCCTGCGCCGCCTCGCGTGGGACGCCGATGTCGCGCGACAGCGTGAACGCCGTCTTCCCATAGAGCAGCGCGTAGTTGATGATTTTCGCGCGCCGCCGCAGCTCGTGCCGCTCAAGTCCGCTGTCTGCCCCGAACACCTTGAGCGCCGTGCGGTCGTGAATGTCCTCGTCGGCCCGGAAGGCGTCGATGAGCGCCTCCTCGCCTGCGAGGTGCGCCAGCACGCGCAGCTCAATCTGCGAATAGTCGGCCGAGATGAGCAGGTGCCCCGGCGCGGCGACGAACGCGCGGCGGATCTCGCGCCCGAGCTCGGTGCGGATCGGGATGTTCTGCAGGTTGGGATCCGAGCTGCTCAGCCTGCCGGTGGCGGCGATCGCCTGGTTGAAGCAGGTGTGCACCCGGCCCGTGCGCGGATGCACGAGCTGCGGCAGCGCGTCGATGTAGGTGCTCTTCAGCTTGTGCAGGCCGCGCCAGTCGAGGATGAGCCGCGGCAGGTCGTGCACCAGCGCCAGTTCCTCGAGCACCTCGACGGCCGTCGAGAACGAACGCGTCTTGCCCGTCTTGCGCAACGTCGGCAGCTTCAGCTTCTCGAACAGGATGTCGCCCAGCTGCTTCGGCGAGTTGACGTTGAAGACCTCGCCGGCCATCTCGAAGATGCGCGCCGAGAGCTCGGCGAGCGTCTCCTCGATACGTCGGGACTGCGCCTGCAGGGCGTCCGCGTCGAGGCGCACGCCGGCGGTCTCGATCGCGGCGAGCACCGGGATGAGCGGCATCTCGAGCTCACGATAGATCGGGTCGAGGTCGTCGCCCGACATCTTCGGCGCGAGTTCGCCCGACAGCTGCCGCGCGAGGTCGGCGCGCTCACCCGCGTAGGCAAGCGCCGCCCCGGGCGAGAGACGTGAGTAGGCCACCGCCTTCGCGCCGCGCCCACAGAGGTCTTCGTCGGTCAGCGCCTTGTAGCCGAGGTGCTCGAGAGCCGTCTCCTCGAGCGGATGCCCCGTGCGCGTCGCATCCAGCAGGTAGCTCGCCAGCATGGTGTCGAACGCCAGCCCCCTGAGCGTCACGCCGTGCTGCGCCAGAAGGACCAGGTCGAACTTCAGGTCATGGCCGACCTTGCCGACGGTCTCGTCCCCGAGCAGCGGCGCCAGACGCGCGAGCGCGGTGGACCGGTCGATCTGCCTCGGCGCCTCCGACAGCAGGTCGTGGCCGCCGTCGGCCGACTCGTGGCCGAGCGGCAGGTAGCGGGCCTGCCGGCTGCGTGTCGAGAATGCAATGCCGACGATGTCGGCGAGCATGGCGGTGGGCCGGTCGGGAATCACCCGCAGGGCAAAGGTTCCGGCCGCGCGGAGCTCGGCCACCAGCGCATCGAGCTCCTCGACGGTCGTGACGAGCGCGTAGTCGCGCGTCACGCTGTCGGCGTCAGGGGGGGGCGGGGCAAACTCGGTGGTGAGCGTCCGGAACGCCAGCCGCGAGAACAGGTCGTGGCAGCGCTCCCGGGAGGGGCCGCGATAGAGGAGCGACTCGAGCTCGACGTCCAGCGGCACGTCGGTGCGGATGGTCACGAGCTCCCGGCTGCGCAACGCGTCGTCCCGGTGCGCCGTGAGCGTCTCCCGCTGCTTCGGCTTCAGCTCCGCGACATGCTCGAGCAGCGCGTCGAGGCTGCCCCAGGTGGTGATCAGGTCGACCGCCCCCTTCTTCCCGATGCCAGGCACCCCCGCCACGTTGTCGCTGGTGTCGCCCACCAGTGCGAGCACGTCGATCACCTGCGACGGCTTCACGCCGAACTTGCCGACCACGCCCTCGGCGTCGTACCAGGCGCCATCCTCGCGCGGGTCGAAGATCCGGACGTCCTCGCCCACGAGCTGGAAGAAGTCCTTGTCGATCGAGACGATCACCACGTCGAACCCGAGCGCACGGGCGCGGTGGGCAAGCGTGCCGATGACATCGTCGGCCTCGAAGCCGACGGCGGTGACGATCGGCACCCCCAGCGCCTCGCAGGCCTCGTGCACCCAGGCGATCTGCTCCGACAGGTCGTCGGGCATCGCCTCGCGGTTCGCCTTGTAGTCGGCCGCGAGGGCATCGCGAAAGGTCGGCCCGGCGAGGTCGAACGAGGCGGCGATGTAGGTCGGGGTGTGGTCGGCGATGAGCTTCCGCAGCATCGTGACGAAGACGTACACCGCGTGCGTCGACTGCCCCTCCTGGTTCGACAGCCCCTTCCCGCGAAAGGCGTGATAGGCGCGGTACATCTGGGAACTGCCGTCGATCAGGAACAGGGTGGGACGGGCCATGGGATGGTGGGATGAAGGATATATCATGGCTCCCATGCCTCCGGTGGGCGCCCGAGCCCGAGTCATTCTTCCCGCGGCACTGGTGCTGCTGTCGGTCCTCCTGTCCACCGCGTGTGGTCGCCTCCTCAAGAAGGATTACGAGTACGAGGAGGAGCTGTACCTCGCCCTCGACGGCTCGGCCACGCTGAACGTGAACGCCTCGGTCGCGTCACTGGCGGCCTTGCGCGGGATGGACCTGCCGGTGGAGCCTGAGGCACGGGTCGACCGTGAGCAGGTGCGCGCGCTCTTCTCGGCGCCCGGCGTGACGCCTACGGTCAGCCTGTCACGCCGCGACGGCCGGCGATTCGTGCACGTCAGCATCGACGTCGACGACGTCCGGAACCTGACGACGCTGCCGCCGTTCGCCTGGTCGACGTACCGGTTCGAGCGGCGTGACGACGTCTTCGACTACCGGCAGATGGTCGGGCCACCGAGGCACCGCGAGGTCGGCGACGTCGGCTGGACGGGCCAGGAACTGGTCGCGTTCCGGATGCACGTGCCCAGCAAGATTCCGTTCCACAACGCACCGTCGAAGACGGTCGAGCGGGGCAACATCCTCGAGTGGGAGCAGCCGCTCACCGAGCGGCTGCAGGGGACGCCGGTCGACATCGAAGTGCAGATGCAGTCGTCATCGATCCTCTCGCAGACGCTGCTGCTCTTCGGCGGCACCGTCCTGGCCGCCGCGCTGACCATGGGCGCCATCATCTGGTGGGTGATACGCCGCGCGGGACGCGGGGCGGACGCCGCACAGACCTGACGTCACGCCCCGGTCTCCTCAGAGCCGCTCGAGTGCCTGCCGGACCTCGGCCTCGGTCTGCAGCTCGTTGTGGAAGGCGAAGGTCGGGAAGCTCGCCGCGATGGACTGCGCGATGACGCGATCGCCGTTGCTGCGCACCACGCCTTCCAGCGTCAGCCGCCCGTGTTCGACGATGACGTGGATCGGCGGGTTGGCCATGCTGCCGTACCCCCAGAAGTTCACGTTGCCGTAGATGGCGCGCGCGACCTGCAGCCGCAGCTGATCGTCCATCCGGGAGACGGGCAGCACGGTGATGCGGCTGCGCACCGCCCGGACGCCTGGGGTCTGGCCGACCCGCCGCTCGATCGCGTCGCGCTTGTACGGCATCGTGACCTTGCCGGTCAGTTCGACCACGCCGTCGGCGATCGAGGCGTGCACGCTGTCGAAGATCGAGAACTGGGCATACCGCAGCACCTGGTCCTGGACCTTCGTGTAGAGCGCGAGGTCGTCGGGGGTGGCGGCCCGGGCGGCGGGGGCGGAAAGCGTGAGTGTGAGCGCGACCAGCGTGAGCAGACGTGCTGTCATCCTGCACCTCCTGAAGGGACGTTCTGACAGGCGCGGCGCAACGGCGATGCCAGCGCGATCTGTCGCCTTCAGGAGACAGCGGTCGTTCTAGAGCAGCATCATCGTCGCGATGCCGAGCAGGATCAGAACGACCTGCCGCAGCGATCCCGCGTCGGTGCGCCCCTTGTGCAGCCCGGGGATCAGGTCGGCCATCGCGACGTACAGGAAGCTCGCCGCGGCCAGCACCAGCACGTACGGCGTGGCGCGCGGCATCAGGTCGAGCGCCACGAAGGCGGCGACCGCCCCGAGGGCGCTGGCCGCGCCCGACAGCACGTTCACCAGGAGCGCCCGTTTCCGCGAGAAGCCCGCGTGCAGCAGGATGGCGAAGTCGCCGACTTCCTGCGGAATCTCGTGGGCGGCCACCGCGAGCGCCGTGCTCACGCCCAGCGGCACCGAGGCGAGCACCGCCGTGCCGATCACGACGCCGTCGACGAAGTTGTGAAAGGTGTCACCGACGAGCACCACGTAGGCGCTGCTCTCGTGCACCTCGCACTCGTGCGTGTGGCAGTGGCGCCAGAGCACGACCTTCTCGAGCATGAAGAACAGGAGGATGCCGGCGAGCAGCGTGGCGAACACCTCTGCCGCCGGAAGCCGGTCGAGTGCCGCCGGCAGGATGTCGAGCATGGCGACGCCAAGCAGGGCGCCCACGGCATAACTCACCAGCCACGGCACCAGCTTCGCCCGGAGGGCGTCATCGAACAGCAGGACGGACGAGGCGACGAAGAGCCCCCCCAGCCCGCCGAGCAGGCTGAGACCGAGGGCGACGAAGAACGGGGCGGACACGCGGGTCTAGCATACCGCCGACGTGCTCAGGCCTTCAGGCCTTCCGTGAAGCGGTAGCCTTCGAGTTCGCCGACCACACGCACCGGGCGAAATCCGGCGGCCTCCAGCAGCTGCACGGCGGCGACACCCGCGCCCGTGGCGGTCCCGCTCCCCTTGAGCAGCGCGGACAGCCCCGTGCGGGGCCCCTGTTCGATGACGACGATCCGCCCGCCGGGCCGCAGCACGCGGTGGCACGCAGCCAGCGCCCCCGGCCGCGCGGCGCCGGAACCGTCCGACAGCCCGCGCATCGCGTGGACGACGACAGCATCGAACGAGGCGTCGTCCCACGGGAGGGTGTCGAGCGGCTGCACCTGGATGTCCATCAGCACGCCGGCGGAGGCCGCGGCGCGGCGTGCACGTTCGCCTCCGCGCTCGTCCTCCACCGCCACCGCCGCGGTGCCGCTCAACCCCACCTTGGCGCCGATGGCCCCCAGGGTGGCAGGGTCGTCGACGCCGATCTGCAGCAGCCGCTCGCCCATGCGGACGCCGCTCATGGTGACCGGAACCGGCTCGCGCTCTTTCCCCTTGCGCAGGAACATGTCTGAAACCTCGTGAATGATATAGTGTCCGATTGTGACTTCACCAGTGACCATCGCCCCTGCGAAGGGCAAACTCGGAGTGTTGCTCGTTGGTCTTGGCGCCGTTGCGACGACGACGATCGCCGGTGTCTTTGCCATTCGAAAAGGTCTTGCCCTTCCGATCGGCTCCCTGACCCAGATGGGCACCATCCGCCTGGGTAAGCGAACCGACGGACGTTCCCCGAAGATCAAGGACTTCGTCCCGCTCGCCGACCTGAACGACATCGTGTTCGGCGGCTGGGACATCTTCGAGGACGACTGTTACGCGGCCGCCCGCCATGCCGGCGTCCTCGAGCGCGACCAGCTTGATGCGATCCGCGGTGAGCTCGAGGCGATTCGCCCGATGCCCGCCGTGTTCGACCAGCGGTACGTCAAGCGCCTGCAGGGCCCCAACGTCAAGACAGGCAAGAACAAGCGTGACCTCGCCGAGCAGGTCATTGCCGACATCCGCGCCTTCAAGGAGACGCACGGCTGCGATCGGCTGGTCATGATCTGGACCGGCAGCACCGAGGTCTTCATGAAGGAAGGCGCCATCCACGCGACCGTCGAGTCGTTCGAGAAGGCGCTCGAGGCGAGTGATGACGCCATCCCCTCCAGCATGGTGTACGCCTACGCCGCGCTGCGTGAGGGGATTCCGTTCGCCAACGCGGCGCCGAACCTGACCGCCGACGTACCCGCGATGCTGGAGCTGGCGGCGCGCCACAAGTCGCCGCTTGCCGGCAACGACATGAAGACCGGGCAGACGCTGATCAAGACGGTCATCGCCCCCGGCCTCAAGGCCCGCATGCTCGGCGTGCGGGGCTGGTACTCGACCAACATCCTCGGCAACCGTGACGGCGAGGTGCTTGACGACCCCGAGTCGTTCAAGACCAAGGAAGAGAGCAAGAAGTCGGCGCTCGACTACATCTTCCAGCCGCACCTCTACCCCGAGTTGTACGGGCAGCTCGACCACGTGGTGCGGATCAATTACTACCCGCCGCGTGGTGACAACAAGGAAGGCTGGGACAACATCGATCTGATCGGCTGGCTCGGGTACCCGATGCAGCTGAAGATCAACTTCCTCTGCCGCGACAGCATCCTGGCGGCGCCGATCGTGCTCGACTCGGCGCTCTTCCTCGACCTCGCGAAGCGCGCGGGCATGTCGGGCATCCAGGAGTGGCTCTCGTTCTACTACAAGGCGCCGATGCACGCCCCGGAGGTCTACCCGGAGCACGACCTGTTCATCCAGCTGATGAAGCTGAAGAACACGCTCCGGTTCATGATGGGCGAGGAGCTCATCACGCATCTCGGTCGCGAATACTACGACTGATCGACTCCTGACAGCCGGACCGGTGCCCGCCGGTCCGGCTGCCTGATTCACGGCGCCGGTTCCGCCCTGTTCGTCCCCGCACTCCTCGGCGGCCTCTTCATCGGCGTCCTCTCCGCCCTCCCGCCGCCCTCCCGCTCGTCAGCGTCGCCAATTCCTGCTGCTGCCTGTGGATCGCGGCCGGCGGGCTGCTTGGCAACCGTATCGTCAGGCCCCCCCGCCCGCGCCGCGCCGGAACCGGAGGCCGCGGGGTATCCTGTCCCCCTATGGCCGATCCCACCACGCCACCCGAAATCGCCGACCTGCTGCAGGAAGACCGCAGCTTTCCGCCGTCACCGGCGTTCCGCTCGCAGGCGCACGTCTCGTCCGAGGACGTCTACGCCCGCGCCGCCGCAGACCCGGAGCGCTTCTGGGCCGATTTCGCCGGGGAACTCGAGTGGTCCGCGCCGTGGAGCCAGGTGCTCGACTGGCAGCCGCCGCACGCCCGCTGGTTCGTGGACGGCACGATCAACGCGTCGGTCAACTGCGTCGACCGGCACGTGCGTTCGCCGCGCCGGAACAAGGCGGCGCTCGTGTGGGAGGGTGAGCCCGGCGATCGCCGGACCCTCACGTACTTCGACCTCTATCGCCAGGTCAGCCAGTTCGCGAACGTCCTGAAGTCGCTCGGCGTGACGCGCGGCGACCGGGTGGCGCTCTACCTGCCGCTCATCCCGGAACTCGCCATCGCGATGCTCGCCTGCGCCCGCATCGGCGCCGTGCACTCGGTCGTCTTCGGCGGCTTCAGCGCCGAGTCGCTGCGCGATCGCATCAACGACGCCCAGGCGACGCTGCTCGTCACCGCCGACGGCGGCTGGCGCCGCGGGCAGGTCGTGCCGCTCAAGCAGATGGCCGACGAAGCGCTGACGGACACGCCGTCCATCCGCAACGTCGTCATCGTGCAGCGGCTGCAGGGCTCGCCGGTGCCGGTGCACGTCAAGGAAGGGCGCGACCACTGGTACCACCGGCTGATGCAGGACGCCTCGTATCACTGCGAGCCCGAGGCGATGGACGCGGAGGACATGCTCTACATCCTCTACACGTCCGGCACCACCGGGAAGCCGAAGGGCATCGTCCACACGACTGGCGGGTACCTGGTCGGCACCTACGCCACCACCAAGTGGGTCTTCGACCTGAAGGAGGACGACGTCTACTGGTGCACGGCCGACATCGGCTGGGTGACCGGCCACAGCTACGTCGTCTACGGGCCGCTCGCGAACGGCGCGACGGTCGTGATGTACGAGGGGGCGCCGGACTGGCCCGACAAGGGCCGCTTCTGGGACCTCATCGAGCGCCTCGGCGTCACGATCTTCTACACCGCGCCGACGGCCATCCGCGCCTTCATGCGGTGGGGAACCGAATGGCCGCAGCGGCGCGACCTGTCGAGCCTCCGGCTGCTCGGGTCGGTGGGAGAGCCGATCAATCCCGAGGCGTGGGTCTGGTACCACCGCTACATCGGTGGCGAGCGCTGCCCGGTCGTCGACACCTGGTGGCAGACCGAGACCGGCGCGATCATGATCACCCCGCTCCCGGGCGTGACCAGCACCAAGCCAGGCTCCGCGACGAAGGCGTTCCCCGGCATCTCCGTCGAGATCAGGAACGACAAGGGCGAATCGCTCCCGTCCGGCGGCGGGCTGCTGGCGATCACGCGTCCGTGGCCGTCGATGCTGCGCGGCATCTACGGCGATCCCGGCCGGTACGTGACGCAGTACTGGAACCGCTGGACGCCGGACATCTACTTCACCGGCGACGGGGCCAAGCTCGACGCCGACGGCTTCTACTGGCTGCTCGGTCGCGTCGACGACGTGCTCAACGTGGCCGGTCACCGGATCGGCACGATGGAAGTCGAGAGCGCGCTGGTCGACCACCCCGCGGTGGCCGAGGCGGCAGTGGTGGGCCGTCCGCACGAGATCAAGGGTCAGGCGGTGGCGGCGTTCGTCACCCTCAAGGAGGGCGTGCACCGGGGCGAGACCATGGTGGCCGACCTGAAGGACCACGTCGTGAAGAAGATCGGCGCGATCGCGCGCCCCGACGACATCATCTTCGCGGCCGACCTGCCGAAGACGCGGTCGGGCAAGATCATGCGGCGGCTCCTGCGGGACATCGCCGAGGGCAAGGCCATCGGGGACACGACGACGCTTGCCGACCCGGCCGTCGTGGCGAAGCTGAAGGACCAGTACGAGGACGAGCACTGACGTGGTCGGGGAACTCCGGAGCCCGCGCGTGCGTAAAGGACAGCCGGGAGACGACACCAGATGGCGCTGATCGAGACGCACGATCTCTGGAAGACCTATCGCATGGGGAGTGAAGAGATTCACGCCCTGCGCGGCGTGTCGATCGCGATCGAACGGGGCGAGTACGTCGCGATCATGGGACCGTCCGGGTCTGGCAAGTCGACGCTGATGAACCTGATCGGGTGCCTCGACACCCCCTCGCGCGGCAGCTACGTGTTGAATGGCCGGCAGGTCAGCGAGATGAACGACAACGAGCTGGCGCACGTCCGGAACCGCGAGATCGGCTTCGTCTTCCAGACGTTCAACCTGCTGCCGCGCGCGTCGGCGCTGCAGAACGTCGAACTGCCGCTCGTCTACGCCGGGGTCCCGCCGCGCGAGCGGACCGAGCGGGCCAGGGCCGCGCTGGAGCGCGTCGAGCTCGGCAGCCGTGTCACGCACCGTCCCAACGAACTGTCCGGCGGGCAGCGGCAGCGCGTGGCCATCGCGCGGGCGCTGGTCAACGATCCATCCATCCTGCTCGCCGATGAGCCGACCGGCAACCTTGATTCGAAGACCGGCGCCGAGATCATGGCGCTCTTCGCCCGCCTGCACGAGGCCGGCAACACCATCGTGCTCGTGACGCACGAGGCCGAGATCGCCGCGTTCGCGAAGCGGGCCATCTACGTCCGCGACGGGCAGGTGGAGAAGGACGTCACGCAGGCCGCGTGAGCCGCGCCCGCGGCTCGAGGCAACGCCCTGGCGGGCCCTCGAATCAGATGGCGGCGAGGTGCCCGTCGCCGAGGTCCCGCAACGCCGCTGACAGATCGATCGTCGCCGGATCGAGGACATGGCGGTGGCGGGGGGCGTCCGGATCGAGCACCGGAACCGCGCTCAGCAGCGCCCGCGTGTACGGATGCGCCGGCTGCTCGAACAGCGCGCGCGTCGGTCCCATCTCCACGATCCGGCCTCGATACATCACCGCCACGCGGCCGCAGATCTCCTCGACCAGCCGCAGGTCGTGCGCGATGAACAGGAACGTGAGCCCGAGCCGCTGCTTCACCTCGAGCAGCAGCGCGATCACCTGCGCCTGCACCGAGACATCGAGCGCCGACACCGCCTCGTCGGCGACGATCAGCGCCGGGCTCAGCGCGAGCGCCCGGGCGATGCCGATGCGCTGTCGCTGACCGCCGCTGAACTCGTGCGGGAAGCGCTCGACCCAATCCGGTGAGAGCCCCACCAGCGTGAACAGTTCGGCGACCCGCGCGGCGCGCGTCGCGCGGTCACCGACGCGGTGGATGACCAGCGGTTCCTCGACGATCTCGCCCACGCGCATGCGCGGGTTCAGCGACGAGAACGGATCCTGGAAGATCATCTGCATCTCACGCCGGAGCTGCCGCATCCGGGCGGGCGATGCCGCCAGCACGTCTTCCCCGCGGAAGCGGACCTCTCCGGTCGTCGGCTCCAGCAGTCGCAGGATGCAGCGTCCCGTCGTGCTCTTGCCGCTGCCCGACTCGCCGACCAGCCCGAACATCTCGCCCTCATCGATCGAGAACGAGACATCATCGACCGCCCGCACCGACGACCGTGCGGTGAGCAGGCCACCGCGCACGAACGTCCTGGTCAGGTTCCGGACCTCGAGCAACGGCATCAGAGGCCCCCTGCCGGTCGTCCGGCGCGCCCCGGCACGGCGGCGAGCAGTTGCCGGGTGTACGGGTCGGCCGGCGCGCGCAGCACCCGGCGCACGGGACCCTCTTCGACGACCCGCCCGTGATGCATCACGACGACGCGGTCCGCGGTCTCGGCGATCACGCCGAAGTCATGCGTGATGAGCAGCAGCGACAGGCCGTAGTCGTGGCGCAGCTCGCGGAGCAGGTCGAGCACCTGCGCCTGCACGGTGACGTCCAGCGCGGTGGTCGGCTCGTCGGCGATGACGAGCGGTGGACGACAGGCCAGCGCGATGGCAATCATCACGCGCTGGCGCATGCCGCCGGAGAGCTGGTGCGGAAAGTCGCGGCTGCGTCGCTCGGGGTCAGGAATCCGGACCGCGCGCAGCAGCTCGACGGCGCGCTCCCGCGCCGCGCGGCCCCCCAGCCGCCCGTGGACCTCAAGCGCCTCAGCAATCTGGTCGCCCACCCGCATCACCGGATCGAGCGCCGTCATCGGTTCCTGGAAGATGACGCCGATGCCCGCGCCGCGCACCGCCCGCAGCTCCCGCTCCGGCAGCCCGGTGAGCTCGCGTCCCTGGAAGCAGATGCGGCCAGTCGTGAGGCGCGCCGCCGTCGGGAGCAGGCCGACCACCGACAACGCCGTCAGCGACTTGCCGCTCCCTGATTCGCCGACCACGCCGAGAGTCTCGCCTGGTGCCACCGACAGGCTGACGTCGTCCACGACCGGGGCCGCCGGGCCGGGGAACGCGATGGTCAGATGCTCGATCTGCAGGAGTGGCGGGGCGGTCGTCATCGCGTGCGTCAGGGCTCCGACAGGGTATCAGTGTGCAGGCAGAGGGTGGTCGCGCCGGCGGCGTGCGCGAGGCTGCACGCGGCGACCGGACGAGTGCTGCCCGGCGGTTGACACCCGCCCGAGCCGTCTCTACAATGAATTCCAGCCGCGCGGAAGTTCGGCTAAACCCAATACAGCAATACGGTTACGACCGGAACAGCTCCGGTGACGGGTCTGAAGGAGTTACCGCATGGATGAGGTCGTGAACCGGTTCGCCAGGGAGCTGGCCGACGCGATCGCTGCCGCCGTCGCCGGAAACCCGGGGGTCGAGGCCTGCCGCGCCAGGGCTCGCGACGCCGGATTCGAGATGCGGGTCACGCTCGAGGCCGCTGTCAGCTTCGTGAACCGCAGCAACGGGTCGGCCGTCACCCACATCACCACGCCCTCTCGCCTGCTGGCTGGCCCGCGCGAGTTCGACCTGACACCGAACGACCGCCGCTTCCTCCGCTCGCTCCGTATCGGCGCCGACGAATCGCCGAAAGAACCGGTCGAGTAGCCGAACGCGTCGCGGCGGGAGCTTACGCTTCCGCCTTCCCCTGGTTGGCCACGGCCGCGGCCGCCCGCTTCACCGCCTCCGGATCTCCCAGGTAGTACTTCTGCAGCGGCTTCAGGTCGTCGTTGAGCAGGTACACCAGCGGCACCCCCGTGGGGATGTTCAGCTCGACGATCTCTTCCTCGGACACGTTGTCCAGGTACTTGACCAGCGCGCGCAGGCTGTTGCCGTGGGCGGCGATGATCACCCGCTTGCCGGCCTTGATCTGCGGCGCGACCGACTCGTGCCAGTAGGGCAGGAACCGCGCCACGGTGTCCTTCAGCGATTCGGTGAGCGGCAGCTCGTGGCGTGCGAGCCCGGCGTAGCGTCGGTCGTGCGACGGGTGCCGGGGATCCTCTGCCGTGAGCGGCGGCGGCGGAATGTCGTAGCTGCGGCGCCAGATCTTCACCTGGTCGTCGCCATGCGCCGCGGCCGTTTCGGCCTTGTTCAGCCCCTGCAGCGCGCCGTAGTGACGCTCGTTGAGGCGCCACGACCGCTGCACCGGGATCCAGAGCAGATCCATCTCGTCCTGCGCGATCCAGAGGGTGCGGATCGCGCGCTTGAGCAGCGACGTGTGGGCGACGTCGAATTCGAACTTCTCGGCCGCCATCAGCCGGCCGGCCTCGCGTGCCTCGAGGCGCCCCTTCTCGCTCAGGTCGACGTCGGTCCACCCGGTGAACCGGTTCTCCTGGTTCCAGGTGCTTTCGCCGTGGCGCAGCAATACCAGTCGATGCATGGGAGCTCCCTAGCGGGCCTGTGCCGCGAGCTGCCGGATGGCGGACCGCCCGGCGTAGACGGCCGATGTCCCGAGCTGCTCCTCGATCCGGAGCAGCTGGTTGTACTTGGCGATGCGGTCGCTGCGGCTCGCCGAGCCCGTCTTGATCTGGCCCGCGCCGCTACCCACCGCGAGGTCGGCGATCGTGCTGTCCTCGGTCTCGCCCGAGCGGTGCGAGATGATCGTCGCGTAGCCGGCCTGCCGCGCGATGGCGATCGCATCGAGCGTCTCCGACACGGTGCCGATCTGGTTCAGCTTCACCAGCAGGGCGTTGGCGAGCCCCTCGGCGATTCCCTTCTTCAGGATCTCGGGATTGGTGACGAAGAGGTCGTCGCCCACCAGCTGCACCCGATCACCGATGGCCTGGGTCAGGGCCTTCCAGCCCGGCCAGTCGCCCTCGGCCACGCCGTCCTCGATCGAGATGATCGGGTACTGGCGCACCCAGTCGGCATACAGTTCGACCATCTGCTCGGGCGTGCGGGTCGCCTCGCCCGACTTGCGGAAGACGTACGTGCCGTTGTCCCAGAGCTCGCTCGAGGCGACGTCGAGCGCGATCAGCACGTCGCGGCCGGCCGTCAGCCCGGTGGCGGCGATCGCCTGCATCACGACGTCGAGCGCCTCGCGATTCGACTTCAGGTTCGGCGCGAAGCCGCCCTCGTCGCCCACGCCGGTCGAGTGCCCGGCCTTCTTCAGGATGGCCCTGAGCGCGTGGAAGATCTCGGTGCCGGCCCGGAGCGCGTCCGAGAAGGTCGACAGCCCGATCGGCATCACCATGAACTCCTGGAAGTCGACGCTGCTGTCCGCATGCGCGCCGCCGTTCAGGATGTTCATCATCGGGACCGGGAGGATGTACTTCCCGTCGGCGGGCACGCGGCCACTCAGCTCGGCCAGGTGCTGATACAGCGGACGCCCCTTCACGCTGGCCGTCACGCGGGCGACCGCCATCGAGACGCCCAGCAGGGCGTTGGCGCCGAGCCGGCTCTTGGTCGGCGTGCCGTCGAGCGCAATCAGCTCGGCGTCAATCGCCTTCTGGTCGAGCGCGGCGCCCTTCAGGGCCGCGGCGATCTCTCCGTTCACGTGGGCGACCGCGTTCCGGACCCCCTTCCCGAGGTAGCGCGAGCTGTCGCCGTCGCGCAGTTCGAGGGCTTCGTGCTCCCCGGTCGAGGCCCCGGACGGCACGGCGGCGCGTCCGACGGCCGACCCGGCGTGCACGTCGACTTCTACGGTGGGGTTGCCGCGAGAGTCGAGGATCTCGCGACCGTGGATGGCGGTTATCTGCACACGTGCTCCTCAGGAATCGATCGTGGTGACGGACGGTATCAGGCCTGCGCGGCGCCGCCGCGGTCGGCTTCGGCCTCGGCCCGCAGCGCCTCTTCGCTGATCGGGCCAATCAGCGGCTCATCGTCGGCGGTGACCACCACGATGCCGCCCTCGGTCACGGTGTGACGTCGGCGATCCTCCTCGGGGTCGAACCCGATCAGCGCGCCTCGCGGGATCAGGACATCGCGGTCGATGATCGTCCGGCGGAGCCGCGCATGACGCCCGACCCTGACGTTGGGCATGAGGATCGAGTGCTCGATGTCGCAGAAGCTGTGCACCCGGACGTTGGGGCACAGGATGCTCCCGCTGACCCGGCTGCCCGAGATGATGCAGCCCGCCGAGATGACCGAGTCGAGTGCCTGGCCGCAGCGACGACCCTCTTCCGCGAAGACGAACTTGGCCGGTGGGGCCTGCGGCTGGTAGGTGCGCAGCGGCCACTCGGGATCGTACAGGTTGA